>DATLOP010000392.1:0-3760 GCA_035536255.1 Solirubrobacteraceae bacterium | reverse complement strand
GGCCGTGAGGTGGGGGTGGACGTGGAACAGATCCGCGCCCTTGACGTGGAAGGCGTCGCCGGTGGTGCGCGGCGCCGAGGTCGTCGAGCATCCGCTCGAGCACCGCCCGCAGGTCGGGCTCCGACGGGCCGGCGGGCGCCTCGGGCGGCGCGGTCGCGGCCACCGCGTGGACAGGCGCCGGCAGCGGGTCGGGATCGGGCAGCGGCGCCGGGTCGGGATCGGGCAGCGGCGCCGGGCTGGGATCGGGCAGCGGGGCGGGGTCGGGCCCGGGGACCTCCGCCTCCGGGGCGGGCTCGGGGCGGGGGTCGGGTGCGGCGGGCTCGGCGCGCGGGCGCCGGCGGAAGAAGCGGGCGAAGAAGCCCGCGCTCGGAGCGGCCTCCCCGCCGGGCGCCTCCATCTGGGGCCCCGGGGCGGGCGGGCCCGGAGGGCCGGGCTGGGGGCCGGGCGACGGCGGTTCGGGACCCGGGCCGGGGTCGGGCGGCGCGGGGGACGGCGGCGCCGGGTCGGGCGCGGGAACCGGCGGCCCCGGGGTGGGGTCGGGGCCCGGTGTCTCGCCCGCCGGCTCGCTCGCGGCCGGTGCGCCGTCGTTGACCGGCTCGGCGCGGATCGTCACCGCGGTGCCCCAGCCCGAGCCCTCGATCGAGACGGTGCCGCATGCGTGCTCGCCCTCCCAGGCGACCGTCGTCTCGGGCTCCAGGCGCGCGATCCGGATCTCACCCAGCTCGCCCAGGCGCCGAGCCAGCGACTCGGCGTCGCTCACCTCCGCCCACAGCTCGGGCGGGGACTTCACCAGCCGTCGGGAAACCCTGATCTCGCTCACGCGGCCGTTCTTCGCGCGAGCGGGCGCGAGTCCTGCCGGGAACTAGAACTCCGGCTGGTACTCCCCGAAGACGTCCTTCATGGCGCCGCACACCTCGCCGAGCGAGGCGCGGTCGCGCAGCGCGGCGCGGATCGGCGCCAGCAGGTTGCCCGTCCCGGCGGCGGCCTCGCGCAGCTCCTGGAGCCGGCGCTCGACCAGCTCGCCGTCGCGGCCGGCCTTGAACTTGGCCAGGCGCTCCACCTGGGCGTCCTCGGACGCCTGGTCTACCTTGAGGATCTCGGGGACCTCGAGCTCCTCGGTCACGTACTTGTTCACGCCGACCACGATGTCCTGGCCGGTGCGGTAGCGCTCCTGGTAGCCCCAGGCCGACTCCTCGATCTCGCCCTTCATGAAGGCGATCGCGTTGACCGACCCGCCCATCGCGTCGACCTTGCCGATCAGCTCCTGGGCGCGCTCCTCGATCTCCGCGGTCAGCGACTCCACGAAGTAGGACCCGGCGAACGGGTCCACCGTGTCCGCGGCGCCCGACTCGTGGGCCACCACCTGCTGCGTGCGCAGGGCCAGGCGCGCCGCCTTCTCGGTGGGCAGCGTCAGCGCCTCGTCGTAGCCGTTGGTGTGCAGGGACTGCGTCCCGCCGCAGACGGCGGCGAAGGCCTGCAGGGCCACCCGCACGATGTTGTTCTCCGGCTGCTGGGCCATCAGCGTCACGCCGCCGGTCTGGGTGTGGAAGCGCAGCTTCTGGCAGCGCTCGTCCGTCGCGCCGAAGCGGTCGCGCATGATCTGCGCCCACATCTTGCGCGCGGCGCGGAACTTCGCCACCTCCTGGAACACGTTGTTGTGGCCGTTGAAGAAGAAGGCCAGGCGCGGCGCGAACTCCTCCACCGCCAGGCCGGCGTCGATCGCCGCCTGCACGTAGGCGATCCCGTTGGCCAGCGTGAACGCCACCTCCTGCACCGCGCTGGCGCCCTGCTCGCGGAAGTGGTAGCCCGAGATCGAGATCGTGTTCCAGCGCGGGACGTTCTCGCGGCAGTACGCGAACAGGTCGGTGGTCAGCCTCATCGACCCCTCGGGCGGGTAGATGAAGTTCCCGCGCCCGACGTACTCCTTGAGGATGTCGTTCTGGGTCGTGCCGCGCAGCTTGTCCGCCGGGACGCCCTGCTCCTCGCCCACCAGCTCGTAGAGCAGCAGCAGGACCGACGCCGGCGCGTTGATCGTCATCGACGTGGACACCTGGTCCAGCGGGATCGAGTCGAACGCCGTGCGCATGTCGTCGATCGTGTCGATCGCCACCCCCGTGCGCCCCACCTCGCCGCGGCAGCGCGGGTCGTCGGAGTCCAGGCCCAGCTGGGTGGGCAGGTCGAACGCCATCGACAGCCCGGTCGAGCCGTGCTCGAGCAGGTAGCGGTAGCGCTCGTTGGACTCCTTGGCGCTGGCGTAGCCCGCGTACTGGCGCATCGTCCACAGCTGCTTGCGGTACATCTGCTCGTGCACGCCGCGGGTGAACGGGTACTCGGCGGGCGGCCCGAGGTCCAGCGGGGCGGGGAGGTCGTCCTCGCCGTACAGCGGCTTGACCTCGATGCCCGAGTCGGTGAACCGGCGCTCGTCGTCGGGGCCGACGAGCGGCGCGATCGTGCGGTGCTCGGGCTTCGTGGCCATGGCCGAAGGTTACTTTTCCGCCACGTGCGCCACGAGGGTCACGTGCAGCACGTCGTCGTGGACCTCTGCCACGCGCAGCCCGGAGGCCTCGACCATCCCCACCAGCGCGGAGCGGGTGATCCCCCACCACCAGTTCTCGTAGCCGCGCGCGGGGTCGAAGGGCGTATCGAGGCCCTGGCGGCCCGGCGCGGCGAAGGCGGCGCGCTCGGCCCCCGGGTAGAACACGCACGCCCCGCGCAGGCCCGGGACCTCGGGCAGCGTCTCGGTGGCCAGCAGCAGCGTCTGCCCGGTCAGTGCCCGCAGCCGCTCCAGCGTCAGCACCGGGTGCGGGGCGTGGTAGAGCAGCCCCGAGCACCAGACGACGTCGTGCGGGCCCACCTCCGCCACCACGCCGGGGTCGTGCACGTCGCCGCGCACGAAGCGCACGGACGACTCGCGGCGCGCGCGCTGCGCCTCGAACGCCGCCGTGGGCGCCATCACGTCCAGCCCGGTCACCGCGGTGGCGCCCGCCGCCTCGGCCGCGAAGCACAGGGCGCCGTCCACGCTCCACATGCAGCCCACGTCGGCGAACGTGCGCCCGGCGGCGAAGCGCCGCACCAGCGCCTCGCGCGGCGGCCCGCCCTGGCGACGGCGCGCCAGGCGCCGGCGGGCGCGGGCGGCGGCGAGCCAGACACGGGCGACGGAGGACACGCCGGGGGATTCTCGCGCCTCGCGTAGCCTTGGGGCATGACCGTGCGCGTGCGCCTGTTCGCGATGCTGCGCGAGCGCGCGGGCGCCGACGAGATCGAGCTGGAGCTGCCGGAGGGCGCGCGGGTGGCGGACGCGCTGGCGCGCCTGGACGACCTGGCCGGCGGCCTTTCGCTGGTGATGGCCGTCAACCGCGAGTACGCGCAGCCCGACGCCCCGCTGGCGGCGGGGGACGAGCTGGCGCTGATCCCGCCCGTATCGGGCGGAGCGGGAGTCCACGCCCGGATCACCGCGGAGCCGCTGTCCCTGGACGCGCTGGCCGCACGCGTGCGCGATCCCCGCGCGGGCGCGGTCGTGACCTTCTCCGGGGTCACCCGGGACGTCGACCGCCTCGACTACGAGGCGTACCTCGAGATGGCGCGCGAGCAGCTCGAGCGGGTCGCCGTCGCGGCGTCCGAGCGCCACGCCCTGTGCGCGGCCGCGGTCGAGCACCGCGTCGGCACGGTCCCGCGCAGCGAGGCCTCGGTCATCGTCGCCGCCTCGGCGCCGCATCGCGGCGAGGCGTTCGCGGGCGCGCGCGAGATCATCGACGAGATC
>DATLOP010000391.1:0-2306 GCA_035536255.1 Solirubrobacteraceae bacterium | reverse complement strand
TCCCGCACGAAGGCCGCCCGACGCTCCGGGCCCGCCTTCAGCAGGCGCTTCTTGGTTCTCCCGCACGTTATGGGAGGTTGGGCCGGTGGCGACGTAGGCTGAGAGGATCAGCGCGCGGGGTGTCGCCATGGTCCTGGACGGAAGGTCGCCGCTCGTGGTCCGCCGCATCGTGCTCGATGGTGCCGTGGTCTGGCTGGAGGCCGAGGCGGTGTCCGAGGCAGCTCGGTGTCCGACATGCGGCGCGGAGACGCGCCAGCGCCACGACCGGTATCGCCGTCGGCCGCTCGACCTGCCCTGGAACGGCCACGTCGTTCGCATGCTGGTGACCGTCCGCCGCTTCGCCTGCGGCACCGTCGCGTGCGCGGGCCGCACGTTCGCCGAAGACCTGGGCGAGGCCATCCCGTGGCGCGCCCAGCGGACGGGCGAGGCGACCGCGCTGCTGCTGACGGTCGCGCGGGCGGCCGGGGGCGAGGCGGGCGCGCGGCTGGCGACCGCAATCGGCGTGCCGACGAGTCCGGACACGCTGCTGCGGCTCCTGCGGCAGGCAGGCGTCGGGTCGGTGCCGACGCCGCGCGTGCTCGGCGTGGACGACCTGGCGTTGCGCAAAGGGCGGACCTACGCCACGTTGCTGGTCGACATGGAAACCCGTCGCGCGATCGACATGCTGGTCGGGCGCGACGCGCAGGCGCTGGCGGCCTGGTTGCGCGCCCATCCCGGCGTGGAGGTCATCGTCCGCGACCGCGCCGGTGCCTACGCCGAGGGCGCGCGGCGGGGCGCCCCGGCCGCGCAGCAGGTCGCCGACCGCTTCCACCTCGTGCAGAACGCCAGCCTCGCGCTGGTCGACCTGCTCCACGGCCGCCGCCGCCAGGTCGAGTACGCCGAGCCCGCCCCGCCCCTGGTCGCGGAGCCGCCGCCGGCCGAACCGCCCGAGACAGCGCGGCTCAGCCCGTCCGCCCGGATGCAGGCCGCACGGCGTGCTGCCCGCGTCGACCGGTGGGAGGAGGTGCTGGCACGGCACGCCGCCGGCCAGAGCCTCCGGCAGATCGCCCGGGAGATGCCGCTCGCCCGCGAGACCGTGCATCGCCTGGTGCGCACGCCGCTGCCGCCCAAGAACCTCCGAACGGCGCCGCCACGGCCCGCTGGCTTGACCTCACCGACGCTCCACCCGTACGTGAGCTACCTGCAGGACCGGTGGCAGGCCGGCTGCACCAACATCGCGCAGCTCTACCGCGAGATCGTGCCGATGGGCTACGGCGCCAGCAGATCGCTGCTGCACGCCGCGCTCACGGCGTGGCGCCCGCCGCGTCCGCCCCGTGCCGCGCGCGGCACCGCCACGCATGCCAAACGCCGTCGTCGGTTCAGCACCCGCGCGCTCTGCCTGCGGCCGCCGGACCGACTCGGCCCGGAGGAGCGCACGGCGCTCGACGCGTTGCTGGCCGGTGACGCCGAGCTGGCCACGGGGCACGACTTGGTCCAGCGCTTCCGGGCGCTGATCGCGGCGCGCGATCTGCCCGCGCTCGACGTGTGGCTCACCGACGCCCGCGCCAGCGGCCTGGCGCCGTTCCAGGGCATGGCCAACGGCATCGCCGCCGACCGCGCCGCCGTCGAGGCCGGGCTCACCACGCCGTGGTCCACCGGCCCGGTCGAGGGTCACGTCCACCGGGTGAAGTTGCTCAAGCGCCAGGGATACGGCCGCGCCGCGCTCGATCTCCTCCGCGCCCGCGTCGTCGCGGCGTAGTAAACCGACGCCGACCTGACCTGGCCCAACCTCCCATAACGTGCGGGAGAACCAAAGACTAGCCCGGATCAAGTCGCGGGCGCGCCGGATGCGTCCCCTCTCTGTAACCTCTTAAATGTCTTGACAGGTTAGGTAGTGACCTCCATACTAAACATTGGAGGTTAGATCTGATGGAAACGATCGTGGTGCTCGCCCTGTTCCTCGGCCTCGCCGGCGCGTCGCTCCGCTGGGGCCACGACAGCCGTCCCGGCCTCGAGCTCTCCGCCTACGACGAGGTCCGGGGCCGGATCGACGGCTTCATCGCCCAGGCGCGCGCCGACGCGCTGGTCCGCAAGGCGACCCCGGGCTGGCCGCGGCAGCTCGCCGGTCGGGCCGGAACCTTCCTGGTCGGGGCCGGCCACCGTCTCCAGTCCTACGGTGAGAGCGTCGTGATCCCCTCGAGGTTGGCGGTCACGTCCGACTGCTCCATCCAGAGCGGCTTGTAGCGGTCCTCCAACCACAGCCGCGTCTGATCGCGGAAATGGCGCGAGGAGGGACGGGCCGACTGGCCGAGGTTCGTCGTCGACAG
>DATLOP010000390.1:0-6663 GCA_035536255.1 Solirubrobacteraceae bacterium | reverse complement strand
CGGAGACATCTGCGACAGCGACGACGACGACGACACGCTCAGCGACGACGCCGAGGCCGTCCTGGGCACCCGCCCCCTGGACGCCGACACCGACGACGACGGGCTGTCCGACGGCCGGGAGGAGCGCCTGCGCACCGACATGCGCCGCATCGACACCGACCGCGACGGCCTGCCCGACGGCGTGGAGGCGGGCGCGCGCCGGCCGGTCGCCGACCCGCCGGGGCGGGCCACCGGCACCCGGCTCGGGCGCTTCCGCCCGGACCGCGACCCGCTCACGCGGACCGACCCGCTGCGGCGCGACACCGACGGCGACCGGCTGGCCGACGGGCGCGAGGACCGCAACCACAACGGCCGCCGCGAGCTCGCCGAGACCGACCCGCGCCACCGCGACACCGACCGCGACGCCGTGCCCGACGGCGCCGAGCGCTTCCCCCTCGACCCGCGCCGGTGACGCCCGGCGACGAGGTCGCGCGGCTCGACGCTCTGTGCCGGCGCGTGCTCGATGCGTCCTGGCGCGAGGGCGAGCAGGCGGGCCGGCGCTACGGGTTCACCGCGCCCAGCCCCGGCCGCTACCCGTGGCAGTGGTACTGGGACTCGTGCTTCATCGCGATCGTGCGCAGCCGCTGGGACCGCGAGCGCGCGCGGCGCGAGCTGGAGTCGCTGCTCGCCGCCTCCGAGGGCGGCTTCGTCGGGCACGTCATCTTCTGGGGCCGGCCGCTGAACCTCGAGCGCCTCGTCCGCTACAACGTGGCGCGCCGGCGCGACCTCATGACCCGCACGATCCAGCCGCCGCTGCTGGCGTGGGCGTGGTCGCTGGCCGTGGGAGACCCGCGCGAGGAGCCGCGGATCGCCGAGCACCACGCCTGGCTGAGCGCGCACCGCGACCTCGACGGCGACGGGCTGCTGTGGCTGGTCCAGCCCGACGAGTCGGGCCTGGACGCCTCGCCCAAGTTCGACCACGTGTGGGGCCCCTACGCCCAGGGACGGCGGCGCTTCCCGCTGCTCATCCACGCCAACCGCCGGCGGGGCTGGGACGCCCGGCGCCTGGACGCCGACCGCCGGCCGCTGCTGTGCGAGGTGCTGACCAACGTGATGTGGTCGCTGGCCGAGCAGTCGCTCGGGCGTCCGTCGACCACCCCGGCGCTCGTCGACCGGCTGTGGGACGAGCGCACGGGCCGCTTCGTCGACGAGGCCCGTCACGCGCGCCGCCCGCTGGCACCCGAGCGGGTCCCGTTCACCTGGGACACGCTGGCGCCGCTCGCCCTGCCCGACCTGCCCGAGGCGATCGGCCGGCGCCTGGTCGAGGAGACGCTGCTCTCGGACCGCTTCTGGCCCGGCGTGCCGCTGCCCAGCGTCGCCCTGGACGACCCCGCGCACACCTCGCGCGACCGTTACTGGGGCCTGCGCCGCTACTGGCGCGGGCCGAGCTGGGTCAACGCGGCGTGGCTGGCCTGGCGGGGCCTGCGCCGGCTGGGCTACGACGCCGAGGCGGCGGACATGGCCCGGCGCGTCACCGGCGCCGTCCTGCGCGAGGGCCTGCGCGAGTACTACGACGCGCGCACCGGCGCGGGGATGGGCGCGCACGACTTCGGTTGGACCGCGCTGGCCCTGGAGATGGCGGCGCCCCGGCCGGCCGGGACCGGCTAGACGACCCGGCGCGGGCGGCTGGGCACGATCTGGCCCGGGCGGTAGGGCACTATCTCGGCGCGGAACGAGCGCCGGACGCGCTCGAGCTCCCGCGCCATCTCCTCGCGCAGCCCCTGCGCCTCGGCCTCGAGCGCCTCCATCCGCCGGGCCATGCGGGCCAGCTGGTCCTCGAGCTCGAACACCCGCTCCACCCCGGCCAGGTTCATCCCCAGCTCGGCCGTCATCTCCTGGATGCGGCGCAGGCGCTCGACGTCCTCCTGCGAGTACAGCCGCGTCCCCTTGGGCGAGCGCTTGGGGGCGATCAGGCCGCGCTGCTCGTACATCCGCAGCGTCTGCGGGTGCATGTCGGCCAGCTCGGCGGCGACGGAGATCATGAACACGCCGCGGTCGCTCTTCACCGAGACCCGCGTGGTGGTCCGCCGCGTGGCCATCACGAGCCCTCCCCGGTCCCGGCGAACAGCGCCGCGCGCGGGTCGCCGTTCATCACCTTCGACAGCTCGTCCACCGCGGCCTGCTGCTCCTCGGTCAGCGAGGCCGGGACGTCGATCACGAAGCGGTAGCGGACGTCGCCGCGGCCCCGGCCGTCCAGCTTGGGCGGGCCCTCGCCGCGCAGGCGCTGGAGGGTGCCGTGCTTGGTCCCGCCGGGGACGCGCAGCTTCTTGGACCCGTGCAGCGTCGGCACCTCGATGGTGGCCCCGCGGACGGCCTCGGGGATGGTCAGGGGCACCTCGACCTCGAGGTTGTCGCCGCGGCGCTTGAACACCGGGGACTCGGCCACGCGCGTCACCACGAACAGGTCGCCCGGCGGGCCGCCGGCGCGACCGGGCTCGCCCTTGCCGGCCAGCCGCACGCGGCTGCCGTCGCGCACGCCGGGCGGGATCGTGACGCGGTACTTCTTGACGGTCTTGCGCGCGCCCGTGCCGGAACAGGTCGGACAGGGGTCCTCGATCACCGTGCCGCTGCCGCCGCAGCGCGAGCACGGCTGGGAGATGGAGAACAGCCCCTGGCTGGAGGCCTCCACGCCCCGACCTTGGCACTGCGGGCAGACGGACGGGGAGGTCCCGGGCTTGGCGCCGGTCCCCCGGCACGTGGGGCACGGGGCGCTGGTGGGCACCGACAGCGGCACCTGCGCGCCGTCGATCGACTGCTCGAAGGAGATCCGCACCTCGGTCTCCAGGTCGGCGCCGCGCTGGCCCTGGGGCTGGCGCCCCCCGCGGTCACGGAACATGTCGAAGATGTCGCTGAACCCCCCGGCGAAGGCTCCGGGGTCGAAGCCGCCGAAGCCCGGCCCGCCGCCCGTGGCGAAAGGCCCGGTCCCGCGGTCGTACTGCTTGCGCTTGGTCTCGTCGCCCAGGACGTCGTAGGCCTCGGAGATGCGCTTAAAGCGCTCCTCGGCCGACTTGTCCCCCTGGTTCTGGTCCGGGTGGTAACGGCGCGCCAGCTTGCGGTAGGCCTTCTTGATCTCGTCGGCCGAGGCGCCCTTCTTGACGCCCAGCTCGGCGTAGGGGTCGGGACGCGCGGCCATCGCTACTGCGCCACGACCACCCGCGCCGGGCGCAGGACGTTGCCGTCGATGCGGTAGCCGCGCTCGTAGACCTCGACCACGGTGCCGGACTCGGCGCCGTCGACCGGCTGCTGGGCCATGGCCTCGTGGAGGTTGGGGTCGAAGCGCTCGCCCTCGGGCGAGAACTCCTCGATCCCCAGCCGCTCCAGCGCCGCCGTGAACTCCGAGCGCACCAGCCGCAGGCCCTCCGGGTCCGGGGCGTCGGACTCCAGCGCCCGGGCCAGGTTGTCCAGCGCGGGCAGGAGCTCCTTGGCCAGGCGCGCCATGCCGCGGCCCTCGGCCGCCGCCGTGTCGCGGGCCACCCGCTTGCGGTAGTTCTCGAAGTCGGCCTGCGTGCGCTGGGCGAGCGCGAGGTACTCGTCGCGCTCGCGCGCCTTCTCCTGGAGCTCGCCGAGGTCCTGCTCGACCGCCTCGGCCTCGGTCGAGGGGGCCGCCTCGGCCGCCTGGACCTCGGCCGCCTCGACCTCGACCTCCTCGACCTCCTCGGCCTCCTGCTGACGGGGCTCGTCGCTCACGACTTGCCCTCGTCCACCACCTCGGCGTCGACGACCTCTTCCTCCTCCTCCTCCTCGGAGGGGGCGTCGGTCGCCCCGTTGGGGCTGCCGTCGGCGCCGGCCTCGGCCTGCTCGGCCTGGGCCTTCTCGTACATGGCCTGCGAGACGGCGTGGAACGCGGTCTGCAGCGCCTCGGTGCGCGCCTTGATCTCGGCGGCGTCGTCGGACTCCAGGACCTCGCGGACCTCCTTGATGGCGGCCTCGATCTGCTCCTTGGAGGCGGAGTCCACCGAGTCGCCCAGGTCCACCAGCTGGCGCTCGGCCTGGTAGGCGGCGTTCTCGGCCTCGTTGCGGGCCTCGGCCAGCTCGCGCTGCGCCCGATCGTCCTCGGCGTGCGCCTCGGCGTCCGTGACCATCGACTTGATCTCGTCCTCGGACAGACCGGAGCCCGCCTTGATCTCGATCTTCTGCTCCTTGCCCGTGCCCAGGTCCTTCGCGGTCACGTTGAGGATGCCGTTGGCGTCGATGTCGAACCCGACCTCGATCTGCGGGATGCCGCGCGGCGCGGGCGGGATGCCCGTGAGCTGGAACTTGCCCAGCGACTTGTTGTACTGGGCCATCTCGCGCTCGCCCTGCAGCACGTGGATCTCCACGCTGGGCTGGTTGTCCTCGGCGGTCGAGAACACCTCGCCCTTGCGGGTGGGGATGGTGGTGTTGCGCTCGATGAGCTTGGTCATCACGCCGCCCTTGGTCTCGATGCCCAGGGTCAGCGGGGTGACGTCGAGGAGCAGGACGTCCTTGACGTCACCGGCCAGCACGCCGGCCTGGATGGCGGCGCCCACGGCCACGACCTCGTCGGGGTTGACGCCGCGGTGGGGCTCCTTGCCGGTCAGCTCCTTGACGCGCTCCTGGACGGCGGGCATGCGGGTCATGCCGCCGACGAGGACGACGTGGTCGACGTCGGTGACGCCCTTGTCCTTGGCGTCCGCGAGCGCCTGGCGGACGGGGTTCTCGACCCGCTTGAGCAGGTCGCCCGTCAGCTCGGTCATCTTGGCCCGGGTCAGCCGGGTGTCGAGGTGCTTGGGACCGGAGGAGTCGGCCGTGATGAACGGCAGGTTGATCTGCGTCTCCTGGGTCGTGGAGAGCTCGATCTTGGCCTTCTCCGCCGCCTCGTAGAGGCGCTGGAGGGCCATCTTGTCCTGCGCCAGGTCGATGCCCTGGGAGGCCTTGAACTCCTTGACGAGCCAGTCCACGATCGCCTTGTCGAAGTTGTCGCCGCCCAGGTGGTTGTCGCCGGACGTCGACTTGACCTCGAACACGCCGTCGGCGATCTCCAGCACCGACACGTCGAACGTGCCGCCGCCCAGGTCGAAGACGAGGATCTTCTGGTCGGTGTCCTTGTCCAGGCCGTAGGCCAGCGAGGCGGCCGTCGGCTCGTTGATGATGCGCTTGACGTCGAGACCCGCGACCTTGCCGGCGTCCTTGGTGGCCTGGCGCTGGTCGTCGTTGAAGTAGGCCGGGACGGTGATGACCGCGCTGTCGACGGTCTCGCCCAGGTAGGCCTCGGCGTCGGTCTTGAGCTTCTGGAGGATCATCGCGCTGATCTCCGGCGGGCTGTACTGCTTGCCGCCGGCCTCCACGCGGGCGTCGCCGTTGGGCCCGGCCACGACCGTGTAGGGGACGATCGACTCCTCCTCCTTGACCTCGGCCTCCTTGCGGCCCATGAAGCGCTTGATCGAGAAGACGGTGTTGGTGGGGTTGGTCACCGCCTGGCGCTTGGCCACGGTGCCCACGAGGCGCTCGCCCGACTCCGTGAACGCGACCACCGAGGGGGTCGTCCGACCGCCCTCGGCGTTCTCGATGACGGTGGGCTCGCCGCCCTCGAGCACGGCCATGCAGGAGTTGGTCGTGCCCAGGTCGATTCCGATGGTCTTGCCCATGCTTCAGTCTCCTTGTGCGGAAAAATCTTAGTCGGAGTATGGCAGATCTATGCGCAGGGACAAGCGTAGCGCTCGGGAAAGGGTGTCCGGGCCCGGGGCTCGTAAGGCGAGCCGGGAGCGGAACGCGGGGTGCTACTTGGCGCTCGGCTTGGGCCGGCGCGGGGGGCCGAACCCCATCAACTCGCGCTCGGACACGCCGATCGACGTCGGCGCCGTCTTGATCTGGTCGGGTGGGACAGGCTTCGGCACCATGCTCACAAGTGTACGCCAAGGACCAGAAGCCAGCAGATTGTCGACGCCACGAGAAATGCCGCCAGGAGGCCGGAGGCCCAGGACAGCCGGCGAACCACGGGGCGGTTCTGCTCCCGCAGCGCGTCGTAGCTGAACCCCGCGCCGGCCAGCCACGCCTGCGTGCCGGCGTCGGCCTCCGCGGCCGCCGGCCCGTGGAACTCGTCGTACAGCGCGTGGGCGTCGACCGTGAAGCTCAGCGACCACGGGGCCAGGAGCACCGCGGCGCACGCGAGACCGAGAAGGAGCAGGCCGAGCGCGACGTACCCGACGGGGCCGATGCCGCCGGCGCGGATCGCCGTGCCGCCGAGGAACGAAGCCACGGCCGCGTGCGCGGCGAGCAGGGTCCCCGTCCGCTGCCGGATGCCCGCGACGACCGACTCCTGCTCGGCCAGCGAATGCCGGCCCGCCTCGTAGGTGATCTCCTCGAGCGTCTTCACCTCGCATGCCGTAGGCGGCACGGGCCGCGGGCTCGCCCCGGCTCTATCGCTCGGGGAGCGGTGCCCTGGGGCGCAGGCGGGGGACGGCGTCGACGGCCACGATCGCGGCGAGGATGACCGCGGCGCCGGCCCATTCGACGGGGCCGAGGCGATCGCCGGCCAGCAGGTAGCCGAACAGGCCGGCGAAGGCGGGCTCGGAGGCGAGGATCAGAGCGGTGCGGGCGGGCGGGGCGTGGCGCTGGGCGTAGGTCTGGACGAGGAAGCCCAGCGCGCTGGCCACCAGGGCGGTG
>DATLOP010000389.1:0-2910 GCA_035536255.1 Solirubrobacteraceae bacterium | reverse complement strand
TGGTGGCGGCGCGCGCGGCGCTCGGCGGGCGCTTCGGGTCGCTGGCCGAGCTGGCCGCGAGCGCCGGCGCCGGCCGGGCGTCGCTGGAGCGCCTGGCCTGGTCGGGCGCCTGCGACGGCCTGGCCGGCGACGGCGGCCGCCGCGCGGCGCTGTGGGCCCTCGGCGTCACCGCCACCGCCGAGCCGGTTCCCGCCGGCACGCAACTCGCGCTCCCCCTCGATGCGTCTTTCGCGCCGAAGCTCCCCGGCCTCAGCGATTGGGAGCGCATGCTGGCCGACTACTCGGCCACGGGGATGACCACCGGCCCGCATCCGCTGGCGCTGCTGCGCGCGCACCTCCCCGCGGGCACGGCGGCCTCGCGCGACCTGTCCACCCTGCCCCACCGGGGCCGCGTGCAGGTCGGCGGGCTCGTGGTGGCGCGCCAGCGCCCCGGCACGGCGAACGGGATCGTCTTCCTGCTGCTCGAGGACGAGCACGGGACGATCAACCTGATCGTCCCCCCGGAGGTCTACGAGCGCCACCGCCTGACCGTGCGGACCGAGCCGCTCGTCCTGGCCGCGGGTCGCCTCGAGCGCCACGCCGCCGCGGGCGGCGCCGTCAACGTGCTCGTCGATCGCCTCGAGGCGATCCCCGCGCCCGAGGGCCCGGTGGCCGACGTCCACGAGCTCGAGCGCGGCGAGCGCCCCGAGGAGGCCGACACCGACTTCAACGCCGTCGCCCCGGCGATCCTCAGCTTCGCCTCGGGCCGCCGCCGGTGAGAGCGGGCCGCCCGCCGGCCGCCGCGGCTAGGCCGACGCCTCGGCGAGCAGGCGGACCACCTCGGAGTCCGCGACCTGGGAGAAGTCGTCGTAGAACTGGCCCACGGCGAAGAAGGCGGGGGGCTCGACGGTCAGCGCGGCGTGCGCCTCCCAGCGCCGCGCCAGCTCGCGCAGCCCCGGGCCCGACGCCACCGGCACCGCCATCACCACGCGCTGCGCGCCGTGGCGCTCCACCGCCTCCAGCGCCGCCGCCATCGACCGGCCCGTGGCCAGCCCGTCGTCGACCACCACGGCCGTGCGCCCCCCGACCGGCTCGCGCTCGCGCCCCTCGCGCAGCGTCCGCGCCTGCTCGCGGGCCAGCTCGAGCTGCGGCTCGACCAGGTTGCGCGGGATGCCGGGCGGCAGGACGACCCCCTCCTCGGTCACCGCGCCCAGCGCGTACTCGCGCTGCGCCGGGTGCCCCACCTTGCGCACGACCAGCACGTCGAGCGGCGCGTCCAGCGCCCGGGCCACCTCGGCCGCCACCGGCACCCCGCCCCGCGCCAGACCCAGGACCAGGACGTCTCCCTCCAGGTCGGGCAGCACCTCCACCAGCCGGCGACCGGCTTCGGCGCGGTCGGCGAACGAGCGCGTCGGCGCCATGCCGTCCACGGTAGCGCGCATCCGACGGTGTATGTTCCCGGCGCCAGATGGGTGCGCTTCTGTTCATCGGAGCCTGGGTGCTGCTCGGCCTCGGAGTCCTGTTCGTCGCCATGAGCGGCGGCCCCCGCGGCGCGCGCGAGCGCCTCTACGGCACCTCCCGCGGCGCCCGGCGCGCCACGGCCATCGGCGTCACCTTCGTCTTCGTGGTCATGGGCGTGGCCATCCCCGGCGCGGTGATCGCCGGCAACGAGGACGACGAGCAGGCCGGCGCCGCCCGCGTGCGCCTCAGCGCCGCCCAGGAGCGCGGACGCGAGCTGTTCGGCACGGTCTGCCAGCAGTGCCACGTCCTGGCCGCGGCCAACGCCGTCGGCCAGACCGGCCCCGACCTCGACCGGCTCAAGCCCCCCAAGGCGCTCGTCCTCGACGCCATCCTCAAGGGCCGCGTCCGCGGCGCGGGCACGATGCCCGCCGGGCTCTACACCGGACAGGACGCCGAGGACGTGGCCGACTTCGTGGCCGCCGTCGCCGGCCGCCAGTAGCCATGGACGACGCCCGCGCGCGCGAGCTGCTGGCCGCCGAGCGCGCGCGCATCGAGCGCTCGCTGGCCGACCGCGACACGCCCACCCCCGGCGACGAGCTGGCCGACAACGACCAGCACTTGGGCGACGGAGGCACCGAGCTCTACGAGTCCGAGCGCGACGCCGGCCTGGTCGAGCAGCTGCGCGAGGAGCTGGCCGCGGTCGAGCGCGCCGAGCAGCGGCTCGCGGCGGGCACCTACGGCGTGTCCGTGGACAGCGGCGAGCCCATCCCCGACGAGCGCCTCGAGGCCATGCCCACGGCCGAGCGCACCGTCGAGGAGCAGGCCCGCTACGGCGGCGTCTGAAACCCCGCAAACTCCGGGGAGAACGGTCCGTCCGGCGGTTCGATGACACTGCGTCCGTCCATCCCCGGACCGACCCGCTGGTAGAGTGCCGTCTCGTATACCGCTGAGTTCCCGCCGTACACGCGGGAAGCGGGGGACCCAGAGTTCGGGGCGAATCGCGCCATCGGCGCGCAGCGCGGCTCTTTCCGCGCCAGCCCGTCAGCTAACCCCGTAAGCCCGAGAAAGAGGAATGAGCAGCCAGGAGGCACACGCACGCGCGGACGCGAGCCCGCGCCGGACCGTCACGATCACCGGCCACCCGGACCGGGCGGTCCCGCGACACCTGCGCCTGGTCGAGGTCGAGCGCCGGCGCCCGCCGCGCACCGCCGTCGAGCGCCTGGGGCCGCGGCCCGACCGCATCGCGATGTGGGCCGTGTTCATGGCCCTGTTCCTCATCGCCGTCGTGCTCCTGTCGGCCTAGCCGGCGCCGCCGGCTGAGGGCAGGTTTATCTCGCTGCGGGAGGGTGAGACCTTGCTGTACGCGGTACACTTACCCTTCGTAAGAGCGCCGTCTCCTCCTCCCTCCCCCTCCCCGAAAGATCGCCTCATGCCGAAGACCGAGATGAGCAGGTTCCAGATCCACGACGA
>DATLOP010000388.1:0-3926 GCA_035536255.1 Solirubrobacteraceae bacterium | reverse complement strand
GCAGGCGGAACGGGAGCACCGCGGCCGGGCCGGGATCCGGGCGGTTGGGCTGGCCGTGGCCGCATCGCTCGCCGGCTCGACCGCGGCGCTGGCCGGTGGTGGCGATCCGCCCGTATCTTCCGCCCTGCCCGAGCGACCCGTGGCCGAGGTGCCCGCGGTGTCGCTGCGGCCCGACCGCGTCTCCGGACCACTGTTCGCCCCATGGGGTTCGCCCGACGCGGGCCCGCTCGACGCGCTGGCCGGGGGCGAGATCGCGTCGATCGCCGCCGCGCCCGGCGGCGGCAGCGCGTGGGCGGTCGGGACCGCGCGGTCCGGCGAGCTGGGCCTGCACCGGTTCGACGGCGCGGGGTGGCGCCGCTGCGACCCGGGCGCCTCCGACGGCGACAACGGCGCGTGCGCCGGCCTGCGCCCTCTTCGAGACCGCGGCCTGGTGCTGAAGTCCATCGCCACCGTCCCGCGGGCCGACGGGGACTTCGAGGCGGTGGCAGTCGGCTGGACCCCGGCCCCCGCCGGCCAGCCGGCCGACCGCGTAGCGCCGGCGATCGTCCGCTACCGCGACGGGCGCTGGACCGAGGACGAAGCGCCGAGCGACGCCGGCGTGCAGATGCGCTACCGGCTGCGCAACGTCGCCTTCACGGGCCCCGATGCCGGATGGGCGTACGGAGCCTCGGCGTGGGACCCGTTGGACGCCGTCATCCTCCGCTTCCGCGACGGCGCATGGCGGACGTGCGGCCCGCGCGAGTGCGAGCGGGACGGAGAGCTGCCCGACAACCCGTTCCACCCGGCGTCGATAGGCCGCGCGCTGGTTCCGGCAGGCGGACGGGTCTTTCTTGCCGGGATGCGGGTGAAAAACACCGCCAAGCTGGGCAGGACGTACCACCCGGTCATCGTCAAGCTGCCGGAGGATCCGTCAGATCCCGTGGCCGGGCTCGATCCGGCCGGCCTCGGCGGCTCCGCCGGGCCGATGGACGAAGGTCGCATCACGTCCATAGCCGTGGGCGAGTCGCCAGACGGCAAGCTCGATGGCTGGGCGCGGGCCGCCCCGTCCGATGGCGAGTTTTCCGACCGGACGCTGCGGCTCGCGCCGAACGGCGAGTGGCGTCCGTGGAAGCCGTCGGCCCGCGGCGATGAGCTGCACGACCGCGTCGGGGCCGAGGTCGTCGGCATGGTCCCCCGCGCGGATGGCGGCTCCGAGGCGATCATGTCCACGAGCGACCGGGTGCTGCGCTTCGACGCCGCCGAGGAGCGCTGGCGCGTACTTCCGACGCCGTTCGATCCCAGCGGCGCCAACCCGTTCACGGCGGGCGAGCTTCAGGCCATCGCTCCCGACGGTGCCGGTGGGATGTGGCTCGTGCAGGGCTCCGACCGGGGTCCGTTCTTCCACCGCCTCTCCGACCGGCATCCGCGTCCCGTCTTCGACGACGTGGCGCATCCCTTCGCCGGTGGGCGCATTCGGCACCTGGCGGGCGCCGCCGACGGCGCGGTGTGGCTCGCCGGGGACGACGGGCGCTTCGCCCGCTACGACCGGCAAGCCGGATGGTCCACCGACCGGATCGAGGGCTGGGGCGAGGACTCCGCCGTGACGGTCGTCGCGGCCGGGCCGGACGGCACCGGTGTCGCGGGCGGCGAGGGCGGTCAGATCGCCTCCCTGGACCGCGGCGGTGGGCGAGTCGAGTCCTGCGACTGCGGCGTGGACGCCCGGCGCGCCGCCGCCGTCGCGCCCGATGGCTCGGCCCTCGTCGGTGGCGACGGTCCGTCGATGGTGTGGCGTCCCGCCGGCCAGCGGTTCCGGACCGTCCGCGCCCCACCCTCCGACTCCCGGGTCACCGGCGTGGCGCTCCCCGCGAACGACCGGGCGTGGGCGACGACGGCCGACGGCCACGTCTTCGCCGGCCGGCGAGCGGGCGCGGACTGGACGTGGACCCGCGAGAGCCGCGAGGACGAGGAAGCGACCGCGCTGCGTGCCGTCGCGGTGGACGCGAGCGGGCGGGGATACGCCGTGGGCGACGGCGGCACCGTCCTCGAGCGCTCCGGCGGCACCTGGCGCCGGCTCGCCCTCGGGGTCAGCGACGAGTTCACGACGGTCGCCCTGCCGGGCGCGGGTGACGGCGCGCTGATCGGCGCCGAGCTGGGCGCCGTGTGGACGCGGGTCGGCGGCCGGTTCGAGCTCGCGCGTCCCGCCAACCCCGTCGACGGATACGCCGGGTTCGCGGGCTCGCGGGTGAGCGGGCTCGCGCTGCTCCCCGGCGCCGAGGGCGCTGGAGCCGAGGCGTGGGCGGCGCTGGACGGACCCGAAGGGACCAGCGCGCTCCTGCACTACGCGAGCGACCCGGCCGATCCAGTCGAGCCGCTGCCCGACGCCCCGCCCGCCCGTCCGGGCGAGCTGTCGTTCGTCGCGTTCGGGAAGTCGGACTGCGCGAACCCGAGCGAGCGGACTTGCCCCGGGCCGAGCGGCACCGACGCCCTCAACGACGTCGTCGCGCGACGGGTGACCGATGCGGTGACCTCAAGCGAGGACCGTCCGGCGTCGCCAGCGTTCGCCGTCTTCACCGGCGACGCCAGCGACCACGGCGGCAACGTCGCGCGCGCCGCCCGCCCCACCATGCTCCACGAGTGGGTCGACCTCGTCGCCCGCCCGCTCGACGAGGCCGGGGTGCCGGTGCTCGGGGCGATCGGGGTGCGCGACCTGTCCGACGCCACGCAGTGCGCCGACGGGCGCGAGGCGTGCGTCAGCTCAGCCCAGGCCACCGACGCGGGCGCGAACGTCTTCTGGCGGCAGGCGATGGCGCAGCGCGTGGGTCAGGACGGCGGGCCGGACGAGTTCGGCGGGCTGGAGTACCGGCCGGTCGAGGAGGGCGACGTCGGTCCGACGCCGGACGTCGAGGTGGGCGGCACGTCCGTCCCCACGGGCGGGGCCCGCACGCACTACGCCGTCGACGTCCTGCGCGGCGCGGATCCGCTGCTGCGGCTGGTGTTCGTGGACAACTCGCTCGGCTCGCTGCGGGCCAGCGATCCCCTCCAGCAGCCGCCGGAGCCGCGCGGGCAGCTCGCCTGGCTCGATCGCGTCCTGGGCTCCCGGCCGGAGGGGGCGGGCGCCGTCGTGGTGGCCACCTCGCCGTCCTACGCCTACCGGCCCGAGACCGCGGCCGAGGCCGCCGACGACGGGGCGAGCTTCGAGGAGGTCGTGCTGCGCCACCGCGTCAGCGCCGTGGTCTCCGGGCGGCTCGGCTGGAACGGCCTGTACTACGCGCTCGCGCCGGGCGTCCACTGTCCGGGGCCGGGTGGCGCCTACCCCGAGCGTCCTCCCTCCGGCGCCGGCGACTGCGGCCGGTCCTCCCCCCTGCCCGCTGACGTGCCCCCCGCGAGCGGGGCGTCCCGGTCGCCCGTGCCCTTCGTGATCTCCTCGTCCGCGGGCGGCAAGCTCGCCGACGGAGCCGGGCACGGCTTCTGGCACGGCTACTCCGTCGTGCGCCTCGACGCGTCGGGCGACCCGGCGAAGACGATCGTGGAGCAGCGGCCGATCCTCGACTGGCTGGTCGTGACGGCCGACCGGCGGCGGCTGCGGCCCGGCGACAAGCTGACCCTGAAGGGCGTCGGGCGCGAGCCGGTCGCCGCCGACACGCCGCCGCGCTACCACCGGCTGACCGGCCCCTCGATCACGCACCGCTACGACCTCCTGGTCGCCGACCCCGAGAAGCCCTGGCTCCCCTACCGCGACGACGACGGCGACTACGTGGCGCTGTCCGAGCGCCACCCGGACTGCTCGGTCGGCTGCGTCGACCGCCAGAGCGGCGAGGTGACCGCGGGCGAGGGAACCGACGAGCCGGTCGACGCCGTCGGCGTGCTGTCGGCCGGACCGCACGCCGCCACGTACCCGCTGCGCTTCGGGCCGCGCGCCGCCAAGGCCGCGGCGTCCCCGGCGGCCG
>DATLOP010000387.1:0-8536 GCA_035536255.1 Solirubrobacteraceae bacterium | reverse complement strand
CCAGCGTCGGGCCCTTCGCCTACCTGCGCCCGGGCACCGTGGTGCGCGAGGGCGCCAAGGTGGGCACGTTCGTCGAGTTGAAGAACTCCGACCTGGGCGCGGGGGCCAAGGTCCCCCACCTGTCCTACCTCGGCGACGCCGACGTGGGGGAGGGGTCCAACCTCGGCGCCGGGACGATCACCGCCAACTACGACGGCTTCGAGAAGCACCGCACGACGATCGGCCGCAACGTGCACGGCGGGGTGGACACGAGCTACGTCGCCCCGGTCGAGGTGGGGGACGACGCGTGGACCGCGGCCGGCTCGACGATCGTCAACGACGTACCCCCGGGGGCGCTCGGCGTGGGCCGCGAGCGCCAGCGCAACGTCGAGGGCTACGACGAGCGCAAGAAGCGAGACCGGGGATCGTGACCGTCGGGGACGGCGCGTAGACTCGGGTCGGCCATGAGCGTGGCGGAGCCACAGGCGGCGGTCCAGCGTAAGAGCCTCGACATCGGCTACGACAAGCGGCTGATGCTGTTCTCCGGGCGGGCGAACCCGGAGCTGGCGGCGCGGATCGCGGGCAAGCTGAACGTCGACCTCGGCCCGGTCACCCTGAGGACCTTCTCCAACGGCGAGGTCTACTGCCGCTACGACGAGTCGATCCGCGGCGCCGACGTCTTCATCGTCCAGCCGACGTGCGGCAACCCGGTGACCGGCGTCACGGCCAACGACGCCCTGATGGAGCTGCTGGTGATGATCGACGCCGCGGTCGGGGCGAGCGCCCACCGCGTGATCGCGGTCACGCCGTGGTTCGGCTACTCGCGCCAGGACAAGAAGTCGCTCCCCCGCGAGCCGATCACCGCCCGGCTGATCGCGCGGATGCTCGAGGCCGCGGGCACCGACCGCGTACTGACGATGGACCTGCACTCCGGCCAGATCCAGGGGTTCTTCCAGAAGCCCGTGGACCACATGACCGCGCTGCCCATGCTCACCCAGTACTTCTCCGACCAGGGCCTCGACGACATCGTGGTCGTCTCGCCCGACGCCGGCCGCGTGAAGCTCAACAAGAACTTCGCGGCCAAGATCGGCGCCGAGCTGGCCATCCTCACCAAGGAGCGCCCGGCCCAGCAGGTGGCCGAGATCGGCTACGTCATCGGCGACGTGCGCGACAAGACCGCAGTGCTGGTGGACGACATGATCGACACCGCCGGCACGCTGAAGGCGGCGGCCCAGACCGTCCTGGACGAGGGGGCCGCGCGCGTGTACGCCGCCGCGACGCACCCCGTCCTGTCCGGCGACGCGTTCGAGAACCTCGCCTCCTCGGGCTTCGAGGAGATCGTGGTCACCGACACCATCCCCCTGCGCCCCGGCGCGCCCGACAACATCCGGGTCCTGTCGTGCGCCGACCTGCTGACCGACTCGATCCGGCGGATCTTCACCGACGAGTCCGTCAGCGACGTGTTCGGCGGCGAGAACCAGCTGTTCTAGGCGATACGCGGGCCGACCCGGATGGTCTCCGGCTCCGTTTCACGTGCCCAAGCCGGCGGCTCCGTGCCCGCTCGCTCTGCAGCGAGGCGCGCGAAATAGCGCTCGAACCCCGCCGGCGTGCAGATGATCAGGACACGCGCTGGCTCGCCGCTGAGGTTGGCGAACGTATGCGGTGTGCCGCGCTCGGCAAACGCGAAGGTCCCCGGCCCGCCGGTCACGAGCTCGTCGCCCACCCGGAAGGTGAGCTCTCCGTCGAGGACGTAGAAGCCCTCGTCGAAGGACGGGTGCAGATGCAGTGGCGGGCCGGCGAAGTCGGATTCGACGACCTCGTCGATCACCGCAAGCCGGCCGCCACTCCTCTCGCCACTCAGGAGGATCTCGATGCCGGTCTCATCCACTGACGTGCCCCCGATCAGACGCCACGTTTGGCGGGCCAAGATGCTGAGCGCCCCGCCGGTGCGGGGCGCTCAGGTACGTCAGGTTGGGTCTTGGCTAGCCGAGCGGCGGCAGCGCCAGCCCTGAAGCCGGGGCAGTGCCCGGCGCCGGGTCGTTGTCCTCGGAGGTGTTGCGGTTGCGGACCTGCACGTTGCCGCGCGCCAGCATCGGGCTGCCGCTCGCGTTGAAGTCCGTGAACCCGCAGACCTCCTCGCGGCCCTGGTTCTCCTCGGGGCTGTCGTTGTTCGCGGTCTCATCGCCGACGAACAGCATGATCGAGTCGTTGCGCTCGTTCGGGCCCTTGCCGCCATCCCTGACGTAGAGCTCGAACGGCATCGACGGCTGGGTCTTCGTCGCGCGGCTCACGCCTGACATGTAGGCGTAGCCGGAGCCCGTGGACGGATCGCCGGTCGAGTTCATGCAGGTGATGGTGCCGTGGAACTTGATCGGGCCATGGCCCGCGTCGTCCGCCGTCGCGCCGCCCCGCCGGTTGACCTGGATCTGGCCCGTCGCCGCGCTAGAGCCCTGCGGCGCGCCCTTGGCGCGGTGAGCCTGGAACGCGACCGTGTCGCCGGCTGTGGCATCACGCGCGTCGAAGATCGCCTGGCCGCCGCCCGTCACGCTGTCACGCGTGTTGGCCGCCCCAGCCGCCGACGGAACCGCCAACGCCCCGACCGCGCATACGAGCAATGCACCCTTGATCCTCAAGAGATCTCCCCTTGCCTCGAAGTTGAAGGACCACGCCCCCATCTCGCGCGTGGGGCGCCGCTCCCGTGGCGCCCTGCGGGCTGTGCCCGCCGTCCTGACCTTCCTCGACGCGGACGCTACAAGAGCCTCGCGGCGATTGCGAACAGATCACGAGAGGCGCATGAGGCTGCCCGATTCGCGACGCGCCTCGAGCGTTCATGGACTTGAACGCATTAGTGCCGTCTGGCCTATATACCGAGAACTGGTGCCGCGCGAGGGTATGCGATGCCCGACGGAGCGGACGCTGCCTTGGGCCAATGCGATCCATACAGGGGGCTCGTCCCAATGCAGATCTTCAGTCAACTCCGCCGGTGGCCTTCGCTGCTGGCGCTGACGGCGCTCACGGCGCTGTCGTCCACCGCGATCGCACTCGCAGCGGACCTGGGCACCGACGCCGTTCTGGGATCCAGCGCCGGCACGCCAACCACGGTCACTGTCGGCTCCAACGGTTTCGACATCAAGATCTGGGCGACTGGGAACCTCAGCGACGGAAAGCCCGGCACCGCGAGTGTGGTCAAGACGTACAACATGGCGACGAACGGGACGGTCACTCCGGACACGTCGTCCACGGGGACGCTGACCTTCGCAACTGGCACGAACTACAGCAACAACGGCTGTAACACCGCGGCGCCCAGCATTGCCGCCACAAGCTGCCCCTCCGGGAGCTTCGCGAATCCGAAGGTCGTCCAGGCAACCCTCATCGTCGCGGCCGGGACAGCGGCGAACACCACGGGTACGGTTGTGGTCTCGCACGACGGGTCAAGCGGACTCGACAGGGATCAAACGCCCGACGCTGGACACGTGAAGGTGGCGGGCCCGACTGATTCCACCCCCCCGGCAATTACGCCGAACGCTCAGGGGACGCTCGGGAGCAACGGCTGGTACACCAGCAACGTGACCGTCAGTTGGGCGGTCGTGGACGCTGAGTCGGCGATCAGCTCGTCGACCGGATGCACGGATCCGACCACGATCAACGCAGATACGGCTGGCACGACGCTGACCTGCTCGGCGACGAGCACGGGCGGTACGGCGTCGAACTCGGTCACGGTCAAGCGTGACGCGACGGCACCGTCGATCTCTTCGAGCGCGGTCAAGCTGACGGCCGGGTCCCCCGCCTACACGGCGGGCACCTGGACGAACCAGAGCGTACGCGTGACGTTCGCCTGCACCGATGGCGGCAGCGGGACCACCTCGGCGCTCACCGGCGGCGACGTGGCTACCGAGGGCGCCAACCAGAGCGTCACGAGCAGCGGGACGTGCGTCGACGCGGCCGGCAACCAGGCCGCTCCGTCGAGCCTCACGTTCTCCCCGATCAAGATCGACAAGACCAAGCCGGTGATCACGGCCGACACCAACGGCTACACCGCCGGCAGCTGGGCGAACTCCAACGTCACGGTCAGCTTCAGCTGCGCCGACAGCGGCTCGGTCCAGTCCGGCCTGGCGCCCGGCGACGACAGCGTCGCCGGCGGGGCCACCGTCTCGGCGGACACGTCCCAGGCCGGCACGGACGTCGGCAGCACGAGTACCTGCACCGACCTGGCGGGCAACGTCGCCGATCCGGCATCGGTGAACGTCAGGATCGACACGACGAGGCCGACGATCTCGTCGAGCGCGGTCAAGCTCGACGGCGCCGGTCAGCCGGCGGGGACATACACCGCGGGCACCTGGACCAACCGGGACGTGGAGGTGACGTTCGCCTGCAACGACACCGGCAGCGGCACGACGTCGCTGCTGACCGGGGACGTCGTCGACACCGACGGGTCCGATCACGTCGTGGCCAGCGGCGGGACCTGCGAGGACGCGGCCGGCAATGAGGCCTCCCCGACCCCGGCTCAGTTCGGCCCGATCAAGATCGACACGACCAAGCCGGTCATCGAGGCCGACACCGCCGGCTACACGTCGGGCGAGTGGACCAACCAGAGCGTCTCGGTGAGCTTCACGTGCGCCGACGAGGACGGCCCGGTCCAGTCCGGCTTCGCGACCGACGGCAACGCCGTCGGCGGCGACACCACGTTGACCGGCGAGACCACCTCGGCGGGCACCGACGTGCCGGCGAGCGGGACGTGCACGGATCAGGCCGGGAACGCCGCCGACCCCGTGTCCGTGAACGTCAAGATCGACACGACCGACCCGACCATCGACGGGGACGCCGCTCCGGACGCCAACGGGATGGGTTGGAACAACGAGGACGTCACGGTGACGTTCACGTGCGACGACCCGCTGTCGGGGCTGGTGTCGCTCTGCCAGGGCCCGGTCACCCTGTCCGACGAGGGACGCGGGCAGGCTGTGAGCGAGACCGCCAAGGACAAGGCGGGCAACGAGGCCAGCGACACGGTCGGCCCGATCAACATCGACCGGACCGACCCGTCCACGCCGACCGCCTCGCCTTCCAGCGGTCAGGCTCCGGTGGACGGCTGGTACAAGGACTCGGTCACCGTGTCCTACGGCGGCAGCTCCGATCCCGCCCTCGACGATCCTCGCGAGGACGCGACCGACAAGAGCGGCAGCGGCGTTGGCGACTACACGGACGACCAGGTGTTCAGCACGTCGGGCACGCACGCCTACTCGGGCACGGCGACCGACAACGCCGGCAACGAGTCCGACGCCGCCTCCGGCAGCGTCAAGGTGGACGCCAACAAGCCGACGGTCGACATCACGTGCCCGTCCGGTCCGCTGACCGTCGGGACGATCGCGGTCGCCGGCTGGTCCGCCAGCGACGGCAACGAGTCAGGGCTGACCGGAGCGGCGAGCGGGACCGAGCTGCTCAACACCGGCTCGATCGGGACCCGGACCGCCACCAAGACGGTCAACGACAAGGTCGGGCACTCTGAGGTCGACAGTTGCAGCTACACGGTCGTCTACGGGTGGGACCGGTTCTACCGGCCGATCGAGAACCTGCCGACGGTCAACGTGTCGAAGGCCGGTAGCTCCGTCCCGGTGAAGTTCAGCCTGGACGGCGCCCCGGCACCCGGCTCCAACACCTCGGGCCAGGGGAGCGAGTCCAGCGTGATCGCTGACCAGTACCCCCGCTCCTACACGATGGACTGCGGCACCAACCCCGAGCTGCTCGACCCCGTTGACCAGACGTCGACGGCCGGCCACAGCTCGCTCACGTACGACGCCGCGGCCGACCAGTGGGTCTACGTTTGGAAGACCGACAAGGCCTGGGCCGGGACGTGCCGCCAGCTGGTGCTCAAGCTGGCCGACGGCACCTACCGCCGGGCCAACTTCAAGCTCACCAAGTAGCGCGAGCTCGAAGACCGACTAGGAAAGGGGGGGCGCCGATGGACGACATCGGCGCCCCCTTTTCCACGGCTGAACACGCCCAGGCCGCCCTCCTGAGCCGCTACGCGCGCACGGCGGCCCTGCTCGCGCTCACGCGGCTCGCGCCGGCCCGGCGGCGGGCGTTGCGCGCGCTGGCGCCGCTGGGGTCGGGCGAGCTGACGATCGCCGGCGGGGCGGCGGGCGGCCTGCGGCTGGCCGCCGCGACGTTCCCGCTCGAGCACGTCCACGCCCACCACCTGCTGCGCGGGACGCTCGAACGTCCCGTCCAGGACGCGCTGCGCCGCCACGTGGCCCCCGGCGCGGTGGTCTACGACGTCGGCGCCAACCTCGGGTTCTTCTCGCTGCTGGCGGCCCGGCTCACCGGCCCCGACGGCCGCGTCTACGCCTTCGAGCCGGTGCCGGCCAACGCCGCGGCCGTCCGCGCCAACGCCGCGGCCAACGGCCTCGGCCGGGTCACCGTGCTCGAGCTGGCGCTCGGCGAGGTCCCCGGGCGGGCCGCCCTGACGGTCCCCGACGACGCGAGCTGGGCGTTCCTCGAGCGCTACGCCCCCACACGCGCCGGCGCCGGCGCGACCCTCGAGGTGCGGGTCGCGACCGCCGACGCGCTCGTGGCCGACGGCACGCTGGAGCCGCCGGGCCTGGTCAAGCTCGACGTCGAGGGCGCCGAGCTCGACGTCCTGACCGGGATGGCCGAGACGCTGCGCGCCCACCGGCCGGTCCTGATCGCGGAGATGCACGGCCACAATGCCGAGTTCGTGCGCCGCGTCGAAGCCCTCGGCTACCGCGTGACCAACCTCGAGCGCCCCGTTCCGGTGGCCGGGGACCACGACAACACGCACGCCCTCGCCGTGCCCGCGGACTGACATGGGGGACGCGGCCCGCCTCATGGAGCTCCTCGGCCTGACCGAGGACGAGCTGTGCGCCACGCTGGGCGTCGACCCGCTGACGCTGCTGTCCGGCCAGCTCGACCACCGGCCCGAGCTGGGGATCCTGCTCGACCTGCTCGCCGAGGCGCAGGAGCGCGCCGGACCCGCCGTCCTGCGGCGCTGGGTCCGCGCCACCGGCCCGTGGGGGCGTCCGATCGACCAGCTGCTGGCGCGCGACTTCGGGGCCTTCGAGGACGCGCTGGACGACCTGGCGCAACGCGGGTTCGTGCTGCGCGGCGGCCGCGGCGACTGAATCGGCGCCGTGCACCACCGGCGCTTCCCGGCCGGGCCGGACTACTCGGGCTCGGGCTCCTTCTCGCCCGGCCAGGCGCCGGTGACGCCGGCGAACGCCTTGGCGCCCGCGCGCTCGACCGCCGCGCGGGTGACGCGGAACGTGATCCCCTGAACGGCGGCGGCGGTGAGGACCTTGGGCCACGTGGTGCGCTCGGTGTTCGGCTTGGGCGGCTCCTGGTCGTCGATCAGGCCCCAGACCTGATCGAAGAGCTTGCGCGAGAGGAACCCGGCGAAAAGGCCCAGAACGACGGCGATCGGCTTGTATATCAGGGTCATCCGGCATCATCTACCACGTCCGGATGGCCGATACACCGCACCCCGACGACGATCTGCTCAGGCGCGCCCTGACGGACGACGACGAGGCCGCCGCCGTCGCGCTGAAGGTGCGCGGGCTTCCGGTGTGCGACTCGGTGACGGTGATCTTCCACGGGCGGCGCGATCTCGCCACGCTACAGACCTACGTCACACCGGGCGTCAAGGGCGCCGGGACGGCCGTCCGCGCGGACGAGCTGCTGCGCGTCCCGTGCGACCTCGACCTGGCCGACGCCGGCGATCGCGACGCGGCCGAGCTGCTCTACGCCGAGCAGGCGCGGGCGCTGCGCGACGCGATGGTGGGCGCGGACACCGTGCTCAGCGTGTGGGCCGAGCCGCTGGAGGAGGTGGCCGAGGGCCGCGTGGCCGTGGACCGCTCGGTGACCCTGGACGTCGAGCTGCCGGCGCACCGTCTGCTGCCGGTCGCGCTGGTCGCGCCCGAGCGCCGGCTGGTGGTCACGCCGGTGTGCGGCGCGCGGACGCTGGCCGAGGGCCGCCCGCCCATGGGCATCGCCTGCGTCCAGCAGGAGGTCGCGCGCGTCTACCCGCTGCCCGACGACCCGGAACGCTGCCTGGAGGACTTCTTCGCCGCCGCCGCCGACCACGCGCGCGGGCTGGCCGAGCGCCTGGAGCACCAGGAGGCCTCGGTCGAGCGCTTCCTCGAGCTCAACGGGGAAGACGGCGAGCCGCCGCCGGCGTGAGGCTCGCGGTCCTCGGCGCGGCCGTGGTCGCGTTCCTGGCGCTCAGCGCCGTGGTCGCCCGCGTGATCGGCGCGGGCAGCGCCGCGCGCGCGGACGCGATCGAGGCGGTGAAGCGCCAGGCCGCGCCCGGGCGCTTCCGGGTCCTCAACGTCGACGGCGTGGGTGGGTTCGCGCCGGCCGGGCGCACCGAGACGGCCCGCGTCGCGTGGAAGGCCGGCGAGCGGCTTCCGGTCGTGCAGTGCGTCCGGGTCCGGCGCAGCGGAGACCCGCTGAGCGGCTACGACGTCGACGTGCTGCGCGTCTCGCCGCCGATCGGCCGCGAGGCCGACTGCCCGCGCTAGCGGCCCGCGCGGACGGACGCCCGCCG
>DATLOP010000386.1:0-6264 GCA_035536255.1 Solirubrobacteraceae bacterium | reverse complement strand
CGCCGGGCCCTGGAGCGCGGGGCCGCCGCCTTCGACCGCCTGGCGCGCTCGCGCGTGCTCACCCCGGCCGACCGCGCCGCCCTGCGCGAGGCCGTGCGCTCCTACGGCCAGGCGGCGCGGGCGCTGCCGCGCACCGTCCCCGGGCGCCAGCCGGTCACGCTGGGCGTGACGGAGCCGCTGACCACGACGCTGTCGATCTCGCTGTGGTTCGCGCTGCTGTTCAGCCTGCCCCTGATCCTCTACCAGGCCTACGCCTTCGTGCTCCCGGCGTTCAGCCCGCGGGAGCGCCGGGTCGCGCTGCCCCTGATGGCGCTGGCCCCGGTGCTGTTCGCGGCCGGCGTGGCCTTCTGCTGGTTCGTGGTCCTGCCGCCCGCGTTGAAGTTCCTCCAGAGCTTCAACGCCGAGTCCTTCGACGTCCTCGTGCAGGCCAAGCCGTACTACGCCTTCATCGTCTTCGCCCTGATCTCGCTGGGCCTGCTGTTCCAGATCCCGATCGCCGTGCTCGCGCTGACGCGGGCGGGGATCGTGAGCGTCGAGCAGCTGCGACGCAACCGCCGCTACGCCATCGTGGTGATCGCCGTGGTGGCGATGCTGCTGCCCACGATCGATCCGGTGACGCTGATCCTGGAGATGATCCCGCTGTTGGTGCTCTACGAGCTGAGTATCCTGCTTGCCGCCTGGCTCGAGCGCCGAGCCGCGCGCCAACCCTCCCCCGATGCTGTTTGACCTCAGAGCCCGCGGCCGTCGCCGCACCGTGCAGGTGATCTACCTGACGCTCGCCATCCTGCTCGGCGGCGGCCTGGTCTTCTTCGGGATCGGCGGCGAGGTGTCGGGCGGCCTGCTCGACGGCCTCGGCGTGACCGGCAACAACGCCGAGCAGACGAGCGCCGAGGAGCAGCTGGCCGACCAGGAGAAGGCCGCGATGCGTCGCATCAAGGCGAACCCGAACGACGCCGCCGCGTGGGCCACGGTGACGCGCCTGCGCTACCAGCAGGCGGGCCAGGGCGACAAGTTCGACCAGGAGACCGGGCAGTTCACCGCCGCGGGCAAGCGCGAGCTGGCGCAGGCCGCCCAGGCGTGGTCGCGCTACCTGGCGCTGAAGCCCGAGAAGCCCGACGCCAACGTGGCCGCGCTGATGATCCAGGCCTTCGGACCGCTGGGCCTCAACCGGCCCCGGGACGGGGTGCTGGCGGCCGAGATCGTGGCCGAGGCCCGCCCGAGCGCGCAGACCTTCTACCAGCTCGCCGTGTTCGCCTACGCGGCCGGCCAGACGCGCAAGGGCGACCTGGCCGGCAAGCGCGCGGTCGAGCTCGCGCCGAAGGACCAGCGCGCGGCGGTCAAGGCCCAGATCGACGAGGCCAAGAAGCAGGGCGGCTTCCCCAGCGCCACCGGCCAGTAGCGGGCCGCGGCGCGTCGATACCATGCCGGTCCGGTTCCCGGGCCGTTAGCTCAACTGGTTAGAGCAGGGGCCTCTTAAGCCCAAGGTTGAAGGTTCGAGTCCTTCACGGCCCATATGTCGCTCGCCTCCCTCGACGGCGCCGTGCTCCCGGTCGCCGAGGCGTCGATCTCGGTCACCGACGAGGGGCTGCTGCGCGGGGACGGGGTGTTCGAGGTCATCCGGCTCTACGGCGGACGGCCCTTCGCCCTGGACGAGCACCTGGAGCGCATGGCCGGGTCGGCGTCCAACCTGCGCCTGCCCCTGGACACCAACGCGATGCGCTCGGACATCGAGGGCCTGCTGGCGGCGGCCGAGCCCGGGGAGGCGCTGCTGCGCGCGGTGGCCACCCGGGGCGGGCGGCGCATCGTGCTGATCGAGGAGCTGCCCCCGCACCCGCCGACGATCCGGCTGGCCTCGGTCACCTACGCGCCGCCGCGCATCCTCGACGGCGTCAAGTCGCTGTCCTACGGCGGCAACATGCTCGCCACGCGGCTGGCCAAGGAGCGCGGCGCGGACGAGGCGCTGCTCGTCACCCCGCACGGCCGGGTGCTCGAGGGGCCGACCTCGACGTTCTTCTGGGCGCGCGACGGCGTCCTGCGCACCCCGCCCCTGGACGAGCACATCCTCGACTCGATCACGCGCCGCATTCTGGTCGAGGAGCTGGAGGTCGAGCAGGCGTCGTGCGCGCTGGACGACGTGGCGGGCGCCGACGAGGCCTTCCTGGCCTCGACGGTCCGCGAGGTGCAGGGGATCTCCGAGGTCGACGGCCGGGCTCTGCCCGTGGACGGCCCGCTCACCACCCGGGCGGCCGAGCGCTTCCGCGCGCGGGTCCGGGCGGCGATGGGCGAGCCGGTGGGTTAGCCCGCTGCGGGTCGTCACCGTCATCGGGAACCGGCCGCAGTTCGTCAAGGCGGCGGCCGTGTCGCGGCGCCTGCGCGCCGAGCACGAGGAGCTGCTCGTGCACACCGGCCAGCACCACGACGACGAGCTGTCGCGCGTCTTCGTGGAGGAGCTGGACGTCCCCGCGCCCGAGCGCGAGCTGGGCATCCACGGCGGGACCAACACGTCCCAGACCGCGCGCATGCTCGACGCCCTCGGCCCCCTGCTGGCCGAGGAGGCGCCCGACGCCGTCCTGGTCTACGGCGACACCAACTCGACGCTGGCCGGGGGACTGGCCGCGGCCCAGCTGCGGATCCCCGTGGCGCACGTCGAGGCGGGGATGCGCTCCTTCGACCGGGCGATGCCCGAGGAGCTCAACCGCGTCCTCACCGACCACCTGTCCGACCTGCTGCTGGTCCCGTCGCGCGCCGCCGCCGAGAACCTCGAGCGCGAGGGCGTCGCCGGGCGCGTCGAGGAGGTGGGCGACGTGATGGTGGACGTCTTCGAGCTGGTCGCCCCGCGGGCGCGCTCGCGTTCCGACGCGCTGGAGGCGTGGGGCGTGGCGCCGGGCGAGTACGACGTCGTCACCGCCCACCGCGCCGGCAACGTCGACGACCCGGCGCGACTGAACCGGCTGGTCGAGCTGCTGCTCGGCCTCCCCGGCCCGCTCGTCCTGCCCCTGCACCCGCGCACCCGGGCGCGCCTGGAGGCCGGCGGCCTGCTGGGCCGCCTGGAGGCCTCGCCCTCCGTGCGCCTGGGCCCGCCCGTCGGCTACCTGGAGTTCGCCGCGCTGCTGCACCACGCCCGGGCCGTGCTGACCGACTCCGGCGGCGTGCAGAAGGAGGCCTACCTGGCCGGCGTGCGCTGCGTGACGCTGCGCCCCGGCACGGAGTGGGTGGAGACGGTGGAGTCGGGCTGGAACGCCCTGGCCGACCTCGATCCCGACGCCGTGCGCGCCGCGCTGGACCGTCCCCTGCCCCCGAGCCGCCCGCCGCTCTACGGGGACGGGGAGGCCGGCGCCCGCGTGGTCGCGGCCTTGGCAGTCCCTACACTGCGCCGCTGAATGACAGTCGGCATCGTCGGACTTGGATACGTGGGCCTGCCGCTCGCGCTCGCCTTCGCCGAGGCGGGCACTCCGGCCATCGGCGTCGACGTGGACTTCGAGCGCGTCAAGGCCCTGCGCGCCGGGCGCTCCCACATCGAGGACATCCCCGACTCCCAGATCGCCGCCTCGGCGGAGCGGCTGACCTTCGACACCAACTACGGCGCGCTGCGCGACGCCGACGCGGTCCTGATCTGCGTCCCCACGCCGCTCACCCCCCAGCGCGAGCCCGACCTGCGTCCCCTGCTCGCCGCGACCGGCGACCTGGCCGGGGTCCTGCGCGCGGGCCAGCTCGTGGTCCTGGAGTCCACCACGTACCCGGGCACGACCCGCGAGCGGCTGCTGCCGATGCTCGAGGCCTCGGGCCTGAAGCTCGGCACCGACTTCAACCTGGCCTTCTCCCCCGAGCGCGTGGACCCCGGGAGCGAGAGCTACACGATCCAGAACACGCCCAAGATCGTCGGCGGCCTCACCGAGGCGTGCGGCGACCGCGCCGAGGCGCTGTACCGCACGATCTGCGAGGAGGTCGTGCGCGTGTCCTCCCCCGAGACGGCCGAGATGGCCAAGCTGCTGGAGAACATCTTCCGCTCGGTCAACATCGCGCTGGTCAACGAGCTGTCGATCCTGGCCCACCGCATGGACATCGACGTGTGGGAGGTCATCGGCGCGGCGGCGACCAAGCCCTTCGGCTTCATGCGCTTCGAGCCCGGGCCCGGCATGGGCGGGCACTGCCTGCCCGTGGACCCCTTCTACCTGTCCTGGCGGGCCCGCGAGTACGACATGACGGCCGAGTTCATCGAGCTGGCCGGGAAGGTCAACCAGGCCCAGCCGTACTTCTGCGAGCAGCGCGTGGTCGAGGCGCTCAACGACGCCGGCAAGTCCGTCAGGGGGTCGCGGATCGTGATCCTCGGCGTGGCCTACAAGCCCGGCGTGGGCGACATGCGCGAGTCGCCGGCGCTCAAGCTGGTCGAGCTGCTGCGCCGCCACGGGGCGGAGATCTCCTACCACGATCCCTTCGTCCCCGAGCTGCCGGAGATGGGCCTGTCCAGCGCCGGCCTCGACGGGGCGGTCGACGCCGCCGACCTGGTCGTCATCGTCACCGCGCACCCCGGGATCGACCACCACGACGTGGCGCGCCGGGCCGCCCTGACGCTCGACCTGCGCGGCGTGACCCGCGGCCTCGACGCTCCCAACGTGCACCGCCTGTGAGCGATCGGCCCGTGAGCGTCGGCGTGGCCGGGCTGGGCTACTGGGGCCCCAACCTGGCGCGCAACTTCGACCGCCTGCCCGACGCGCAGCTGCGCTGGCTGTGCGAACTCGACGACGCGGTGCTGGGGAAGGTGGGCGCGGCGCACCCCGAGGCGCGGCGGACGGGCGACCTGAGCGACCTGCTGGACGACCCCGAGCTCGACGCCGTCGTCCTGGCCACGCCGGTGCCCACGCACGCCGACCTGGCCGTGCAGGTGCTGCGGGCGGGCAAGCACTGCTTCGTGGAGAAGCCGCTGGCCCAGTCCTCGGCCGACGCCCAGCGCGCCGTGGACGCCGCGCGCGAGGCCGGGCGCCTCCTCATGGTCGGCCACCTGCTCGAGTACCACCCCGGCGTGCGCAAGCTCAAGGAGCTGGCCGACTCCGGCGACCTGGGCGAGATCCGCTACGTCTACTCGCACCGCCTGAACCTGGGCCAGCTGCGCGCCGACGAGAACGCGCTGTGGAGCCTGGGCGCCCACGACGTGTCGGTCGTGCTGCGCCTGGCCGGCGAGGAGCCGACCGAGGTCCACGCCCGCGGAGAGTCGTCCATGACGCCGGGCGTGGAGGACGTGGTGTTCTGCTTCCTGCGCTTCCCCTCCGGGCTGGCCGCGCACCTGCACCTGTCCTGGCTGGACCCGCACAAGGAGCGCCGCTTCACCGTCGTGGGCTCCCAGCAGATGGCGACGTTCGACGACATGGCGCTGGAGCGCAAGATCACCGTCTACGACAAGGGCTTCGACGAGAGCGCGGCCGGCTACGGCGAGTGGATCACCCGCTCGGGCGACGTGTGGAGTCCCCAGATCGACAACACCGAGCCGCTGCGCACGGAGTGCGCGCACTTCGTGGAGTCGGTGCGCGCCGGGACCGCGCCGATCTCCGACGGCGAGAGCGGCCTGCGCGTGGTCAGGGTGCTGGAGGGCCTCCAGGAGTCCCTGCGCGAGTCGGCGCGCGAGCGATGACCGGGATCCGCGTCACCGTTCACCCGGGTACCGAGGTGGCGCAGGACGCGGTGCTGGGCGACGGCGCCGTCGTGGGCAAGCCGCCGACGCTGTCCGCCCACTCGAGCGCCTCGCGCGAGGCGCCGCCGCCGGCGCGTCTCGGGCCGGGAAGCAGCGTCGCGGCGGGCGCCGTCGTCCTGGCGGGCGCCGTGCTGGAAGCGGGCGCTCGCGTGGGCGAGGGCGCGTTCGTGCGCGAGAACGCCGTGATCGGCGAGCGGGCGGTGGTGGGGCCGCGCGCCGCCGTGGACCCGGGCGTGGTGCTGGGCGCCGGCGTGGAAATCGGCGCGGGGGCCTACGTGACCATGGGCTCGCGCGTCGAGGACGGCGTCGCGATCGGCCCCAACGTGGTCACCACCAACGACGACACGATGAGCCGCCACGCCCCCGGCTACGAGCTGCGCGGCGCCACGCTGCGCCGGGGCTGCCGGGTCGGCGCCGGCGCCGTGCTCGTCCCGGGCGTCGAGGTCGGCGAGGGCGCCGTGGTCGACCCCGGCGCGGTCGTCACGCGCGACGTGGCCGCCGGAGAGCGCGTCGGTGGGATCCCGGCGAGGCCGCGCGCGAGTGAAGCCGGCGAAGCCTCGGCGGCGGGCGGCGGGTCC
>DATLOP010000385.1:0-2064 GCA_035536255.1 Solirubrobacteraceae bacterium | reverse complement strand
GAGATCGCGCGCGAGAAGGGAGAGGCCCAGGACGTCAACTTCGGCTCGCAGATCCGCAACTACGTGCTGCACCCCTACAAGCAGGTCAAGGACCTGCGCACGAACATGGAGGTGGGCGACGTGCAGCGCGTCCTGGACGGCGACCTCGACGAACTCGTGCGCGGCGTGCTGCTCAAGGGAGCGGGACGCTGAGCGACCTGTCCGAGCTCGTCCGGCGGGCACTGGCGGAGGACGTCGGCTCGGGGGACGTGACCACCCGCGCCGTGGTGTCCGAGGACGCCCGCGCCCGCGCGACGATCGTCCAGAAGGCCCCGGGCGTGGTCTTCGGCCTGGACGCCGCCGAGGAGGCGTTCCACCAGCTCGACGAGCGCCTCGCCCTGGAGCGTCGCACGGAGGAAGGGGTGTGGCGCGAGGACGGCGAGGTCCTGGCCGTGGAGGGCGCCGCGGCGGCGATCCTGGGCGCCGAGCGTGTGGCGCTGAACCTCTTGGGGCGGCTGTCCGGCGTGGCCACGCTGACCGCCCGCTACGTCCGCGCGGTCGAGGGGACCGGGGCGCGGATCCTCGACACCCGCAAGACCACCCCGGGGCTGCGCGCCCTGGAGAAGGCGGCCGTAGCCGCTGGCGGCGGGCACAACCACCGAGGCGGGCTGTACGACGCGATGCTGGTCAAGGAGAACCACGCCGCGCTCGCGGGCGGGGTGGGGGAGGCGGCCCGGCGCGCCCTGGCCGCCGCGCCGAACGGGATGGCGGTCGTGATCGAGTGCGCGACGCTGGAGGAGGTGGACGCGGCGCTGGCCGCCGGCGCGACCCGTCTTCTGCTCGACAACATGGGGCCCGAGCAGCTGCGCGAGGCCGTCGGGCGCGCGCGGGGCCGCGCCGAGACCGAGGCCTCCGGGAACGTGACCCTGGAGACCGTCCGGTCCGTCGCGGAGTCCGGCGTGGACTGGATCAGCGTGGGCGCGCTCACGCACTCGGCTCCCACATTGGACCTGAGCCTGCTCCTGGACCCACTACACTTCGTGTAGCAAGCAACACCTTCACGGCTCGGGCCACCTCGGACAGGGCGCCGGAGCTTCATTTCGACACCCTGGAGGGTTCGAAACATGCAGTCTCTTCCGATGGCTCCGGCCACGCCTCGCCTGACGGCGGAGGAGATCCTCGCGCTGCGTGCGGAGGTGGCCACGCTCGCCGAGCAGCGCGACGCCGTGATCCTGGCCCACAACTACCAGGTGCCCGAGATCCAGGACGTGGCCCACTACGTGGGCGACTCGCTGGGCCTGTCGCGCGCCGCCGCCGCGGCCGACCAGCAGACGATCGTCTTCTGCGGCGTGCACTTCATGGCGGAGACGGCGTCGGTGCTGGCGCCCGAGAAGACCGTCCTGATCCCCGACCTCGACGCCGGCTGCTCGCTGGCCGACTCGATCACCGCCGACGAGCTGCGCGCCTGGAAGGCCCAGCACCCGGGCGCGCTGGTCGTGATGTACGTCAACACCAGCGCCGAGGTCAAGGCCGAGACCGACTACTGCTGCACCTCGTCCAACGCCGTGGCCGTCGTGGAGCACATCTACCGCGAGCACGGCCCCGACCAGGAGATCCTGTTCGGGCCGGACATGTGGCTCGGCGCCTACGTCGAGCAGCGGACCGGGAAGCGCATGCACGTGTGGTCCGGCGAGTGCCACGTCCACGCGGGGATCCGGCCGGCCGACATCGAGGCCACGCGGGCCGCGCACCCCGGCGCCGACTTCCTGATCCACCCGGAGTGCGGCTGCTCGACCTCGGTCATGGAGTACGTGGCCCACGGCGACGTCGACTCCGAGGGCGTGCACATGCTCTCCACGGGCGGGATGCTCGACTACGCCAAGCACGCCGAGCCGGGCGGGACGGCGATCGTGGCCACGGAGACCGGGATGCTGCACCCGCTGCGGATGGCCGCGCCGGACACGGACTTCATCGCCGCCAACGAGAGGGCCTCCTGCCGCTTCATGAAGATGATCACCCTGCCCAAGCTGCGCGACTCGCTGCTCGAGGGCAAGTACGAGGTGCGCGTGCCGGCGCACGTCGCCG
>DATLOP010000384.1:0-2834 GCA_035536255.1 Solirubrobacteraceae bacterium | reverse complement strand
GGCGGCGAAGAAGGCGCTGCGCTCGGCCCGGTGCCGGTTGCGCATCTGGCGCCGCTGCGCCGCGGTCGGGCGCTGCATGCGCTCACCGCGCCGCGGCCGGAAAGCCGGGAGGTTCGACCGGTCGCAGGTCAGCGGCGCGTCCTGGCACGCGCGGATCGCGGCGCGCTGGGCGGCCGTCAGCCGGCCGTCCGCAACGGCCTGGTCGAGCCGGGCGTCGCGCGCCTTCTCGATCGCGTTCTCGAGGTCGCCGGCCGACACGTCCAGCCGCCGGGCGATCGCCGCCAGGCGCTTGTCGCGCTCGGCCTCGCGGTCCTTCATCGCCTCCGCCATCGTCGGTGGCGGGCTCGAGCCGTCGCCGCCCGACTGGGCGATCCCGGTCGCGGCGATCGCCGCGCCCGTCATCAGCGAGGCGGCCACGGCCGCCAGCAGTGCACGTCTCATCGATCAGACCTCCTGAGGGTGGGGGAGAGCATCGGCGAGCAGCATCGCCCCCGTCCCTTGGAGCAGTCTGAGAACCGCGATCAGCGGGGCAGCGGACGCAGCCGGGTGCTGCGCGTCACCGTGACCGTGCGGGCCTCGCGGTCGACAGCGGCGACCTCCACGTCCACGGGCGTCAGGTGACGGCGAGCGCGCAGGAGACGCAGCCCGCGGTCGTTCAGCCGCACCTCGACCATCGCGCGGCCGCCGGTCACCGGAGCCCGGCCCGCCGCGATCTCGACGCCGCGCCGCACCAGCCGCACCGCGCATTCGCGCAGGTCGGTCCCCGACGCCCGACAGCCGACGAGCACCCGACCCCGCCGCGCCTTGGAGTGCGACCCGAGGATCGGCCGCACGCGCAGCGGCTCGATCGGGCCGCCGATCCAGATCGGGCTGGAGACGACCTCGACGGCGGTCCCGCGCATGACCTGGAGGCGATAGCGACCCGGGCCCGCGCCGGGGAGGGAGATCGTGGCCTCGGCGCCCGTCACGGGTACGCGGCTGACCACGTCGCGCCCGCGCAGCAGCTGGAGCTCGTACGGTCCACCGGCGCCCGCGTTGAACACCCGCGCGAACAGGTCCGCCGACCCCGCCTGCACCGTGTCGCCCATGATCGCCGTCGGCCGCCCCGGCACGCGCGCCTCGAAGCGCACGTCCGGACCGCGCTGGCCGAACAGCTTCACGTACGTGTGCGCGGCCTCGACGGCGCGCTGCACGCCCTTCTCCGACAGCTCGTCGGCGTAGACCACGGTCGCCGCCTCCCCCACGGGCGACTGCGTCACCGGGTCGTCTGTGCGCCCGGCGAGCTGCGAGTCGCTGGACCCGACCGCCGCCACGTGCCCGCCCGCGTCGAGCCTGTCCTCCCAGAAGGAGATCGCCGTAAGCACGAACGGGTTGGGCCCCGGCCTGCCGGGCACCTCGTCCGCTCCGGCGGGGCCCGTCGCCACCTCGATCGAGTCAACCAGGCCGTAGCCGCTCTCCGGAACCGTGTAGTCCCACGGGCAGCCCCGGCACAGCCCGGCGAATCCCGGGACCCCCGAGGGGAAGATCGTCGGATGGTTGATCTGGGCGAAGCCTCCTGCCCGCTCGATCTCGTTCACCGCTTCACCGGGCGGGTGGGGCGCGCGGCGAAGCGTCAGGCCGCCGTCGTCGCGACGCTCGAAGACGGATCCCGTCCGGTAGTCGATGAACCGATTGCTGGCCATGTTGTTGAAGTGGCCGCGATAGGTGATGACCTCCGTCGCCCGCACGATCTGCTTGCCCGGATAGCGCGGCTGGTGGCGGCCGACCTCCCGCCACGAGGCGGTGGTGACGTAGTCGGACAGGATCACGAAGTCCAGTCCCGCCCCACCCTGCGACGACGCCCGGAAGGCGTAGTCGAAGACCTCGGTCATCGTGGCGACGCCGAAGCGCGAGTGCTCGGCGTGCACGTGGAAGTCGCCGGCGTACCAGCCCGGCTCCCGGCGCGCCGGGCGCGGGTCGAACCGGGCGGGCCGGTAGGGCTCGTCGGCGAAGGCGGGGTCGCGCGAGAGCTCCACCTCCACGCGCCACGCCACGGTGCCGTCGGGATCGCCCTCGGACTGCGACACGACCGCCCCCACGCCCAGCTCCACCGCCCACGTCCCGGGCACGATCGGACCGGGCAGGAAGCCGCGGGTCGTCTTTCCGGGCACCCGGCCCCGCCGCGCGGCGTGGTACTGCGCCTCGGTCGAGAACCCCTCGCCGGAGATCGTGACGTCCGGGTGGCTCGACCCGCCCCAGCCCCGGAACTCCTCGCGCCCCCACAGTCCCGTGCCGGACGACGGCGGCTCGTAGATCCCCAGGTCGAGCGTGTGGCGCACGCGCGGGGAGACCGGCTCGGGCGGCTGGTCGTAGCAGTACTTCACCCGCACCGCGGTCGTCCCGCGCGGTACCGCGACCGGCACCATCACGTGCGACCCCATGAGCTCGCGCCCGAAGCGCCCGGTGATCGCGCGGTCGGCCCTGATCGGCTCGCCGGGGCACGCCGCGGGCGCCGAGCCCTGGCCCGCGGCGGGACCGGGCAGCCACAGGACCAGCCCCAGCATTCCCAGCGCGATCGAGCCCCTCCTCACGCTCGCGAGGATAGGCTCCGCGCGGCCGGCGGGCGCCGGGTCTCAGCCGCCGCAGGGGACCGAGAGCCCGCCCCCGGATTCGAACCGGGATCCCCGTCATTACAAGTGACGTGCTCGACCAGTTGAGCTAAGCGGGCCCGCGCCGCGAGGTTAATCGCCCGCGCCCCAGGCACCGAACGTCCCCCAACCCCCCGTATAGGAGCCGCCGACGGACGTTCGGTGGGGTTGCGGACCCATTCGCTTTGCCATTTCGGCAGACGCAGG
>DATLOP010000383.1:0-2414 GCA_035536255.1 Solirubrobacteraceae bacterium | reverse complement strand
CTGGCTCGCCGTCTACGACGGCGCCGCGGTCCGGCGGCTCGGGACGCTGCGCGAGTACCTCCGCCGCGCCGGCTGACCGCGCCACCGTTGCGGTTAACCCCCTATGGCGGGGTTAAGTGCAACCGTGCGGTCTAGGGGCGGATGTAGACGGTGCGGCGGATCGTGCGCGTGCCGGGAAGGGTGACGCGGACGCTCGCGGTCACGGTGCGGCGGCGGCGCAGGGCGGCGCGCAGGATCGTGTGGCCGCGGCGGGTCAGGCGGGCGGTGACCAGGGTCCGGCGGCCGATGGTCACGGCCCGCGAGCCCGAGGCGATCAGCCGGCGACCGGAGAGGACCAGGACGCGGCAGCGACCTCGGCCGGTGGCCGTGCAGCCGACGTAGAGGCCGCGGCGCAGCACGGTCCGCAGGCGCTGGAGGCGGGACACGGCGATGCGCGCCGCCGACCCGGGCGTGCCCGTGGCTCCGCCGGTTCCACCGCCCGCGTCCCCGCCGCCGGTTCCGGTGCCGGTGCCTGCCCCGCCGCCACCCGCGCCCGCGCCCCCCGACGGCGCCAGTCCGGCCACCGCCGCCTGGGCGTCCACGATCCCGGCGCCGTAGGTCTCGTCCGGGCCCGCCGGCCCGACGTCGCGCGCCGTGGCGAGGATCCGCTGCACCGCGGCCTGCCCGCGCACGCCCCGGGAGACGAGCAGTGCGGCCACGCCCGCCACGTGCGGCGAGGCCTGCGAGGTCCCGGCCATGTAGCCGTAGAAGCCGTGGCCGGGCGCGAGCAGCGTGGGCGCTCGCGCCGGCGTCGTCGAGAGGATGTCGTCCTCCGCCGGTCCCGCGGCCGATCCGCCCGGTGCGGTGATCCCGAGCCCGTCTCCGTAGTTCGAGTAGTAGGCGCGGTTCTCGTCGCGGTCCACCGCGCCGACGCACAGCAGGCGACCCTCGGCGGAGGGCTGGTCGCAGAAGGGGAGGGGCGCGCCGGCCGGCGTGGCGCCGTTGCCCGCCGCGGCGACCACGATCTTGCCCCGGTCCAGCGCGTAGTCGATGGCGGACTCGTAGTCCTCCGACGTGCCGAAGATCGGGATCTCGGACCCCAGCGACAGGTTGATCACGTCGGCGCCGTTGTCGGCCGCCCACCGGATCCCGTCGGCCACGCCGCTCGCGCCGCCCTCGCCGTCGTCGTCGAGGACCCGCACGACGAGCACCCGCGCGCCGGGCGCGACGCTCTCGACCCCCACGCCGTTGCCCGCGTTGGCGGCGACGATGCCCGCGACGTGCGTGCCGTGCCCCTCGCCGTCCTCGGGCGCGCCGCCGTCCACGTAGTCCGGGCCGGCGACCAGGCGCCCCTGGAGGTCCGGGTGCCCCATGGCGGCGCCCGAGTCGATCACGGCCACCGTCGCTCCGGCGCCGGTGGCGGTGGCCCGCGCGCCGTCGGCGCGCACCATCGACAGGCCCCACTGGTACGGGCGCAGCGGATCGGCCGCGCCGGCCGGCGCGGCGAGCGCCAGGCACGCGCCCAGCACGATCGAAACGATCCCCGCTCGCATGGTTCGAGTGTAGATGCGTCGCGACGCGACCCGTCGCACCCGCGTGCGCCAATACGGATGTACGTGATAACGTACAGCGACCGTGGCCGTCGCCGCCGACACCTCCGCTCCGTCCCTGGGCGTTCGCGTGCGCGCGCTGCGCGAGGCCGAGGGGCTGAGCCTGCGCGACCTGTCCGAGCGCTCGGGCGTCAGCGCGGCGATGCTGTCGCAGGTCGAGCGGGGGGAGACGTCGCCGACCGTCGCCGTGGCCGAGCGGATCGCGCGGGGGCTCGAGCTCAAGCTGTCCCAGCTGCTGCGCCTGGACGAGAGCGGGACGGTGACCGTGGTCCGGCGGGCCGAGCGGCGCCAGGGCCCGGGCGCCGGCCGCGGGCACCGCTACGAGCTGCTGACCCCGCCGCTCCCCGGCCTGCGCGCCGAGGTCTCGCGCCACGCGATCGCCCCCGGCGCGCGCACGGGCGGCGCCGGCGACCCGCCGATGCACGAGCCCGGAAGCCGCGAGACCGCGGTCGTGGAGGCCGGGACGGTGACCCTGGTGTGCGACGGCGAGCGCCACGACCTGCGTCAGGGCGACTGCGTGACCTTCGACGCCGACCTGCCCCACCACTTCGAGAACCCCGGACCCGGCGAGGCGGCCCTGCTGGCCGTCGTCTCCGCCGGCCTGCGAAGGAGCTGACAGACCCCATGCCCCAGACCCTGTTCGACAAGATCTGGGCCGCCCACGAGGTCGCGCCCGGGCTGCTCTACGTCGACCTGCACCTCGTCCACGAGGTCACCAGCCCGCAGGCCTTCGACGGCCTGCGCCTGGCGAGCCGCAGGGTCCGCCGCCCCGACCGCACGCTCGCCACCGCCGACCACAACGTCCCCACCGACGGGACGCCCACG
>DATLOP010000382.1:0-12627 GCA_035536255.1 Solirubrobacteraceae bacterium | reverse complement strand
GCGTTGCCGGCGACGTGCGGCCGGCGGTCGACGACGAGCACGCGCTGGCCGCACTGGGAGGCCAGGCGCTCGGCCATGATCGAGCCGGCGTACCCGGCCCCGACCACCAGGGTGTCGTAGCGCTCCCCCATAGCGGCGGCTGAGGCTAGCGGCTCACGGCGGCCATCGCCGCACGATCGCGTTGTCGAACACCCCCCGGCGACCGTGCACGGCGTAGCGCCAGATCCAGGGCAACCGCCGCAGCGGGCGCTCGTCGTAGAGCAGCGCCTTGACCATGAACCCCGCCGCCGTCGCCGCGGCGCCGAGCGCGGACTGGCGGCGCAGCTCGCGCATCGTCCACACGTAGTTGCGCACGCCGAGCAGGTTGCGCCACGCCGCGTCCCAGCGGGTCGACTCCAGCTCCCAGCCCAGCAGGCGGTTGGCCAGGCGTCCGCGCGTCGTGAGGAAGGGCGCGGCGCGCGCGTCCTTGTGCACGATCACGCTTGCCGGGACGAGCCGGATGTCGCCGCGTTCGCTCAGGCGCAGGCTGTACTCGTAGTCGTCGGCCCAGATGAAGAACTCGGCGCGCGGGGGCTCCAGCGCCCGCGCGACGTCGGCGCGCACGAGCAGGCCGACGAACGTGGCGTAGCCCACGCTCGCCGTGTCGGCCGCGTACGCCGCCTCGGGCAGCGCGACCGGCCGGCGCCCGAGGAATCCGCGGTGCAGCGCCTGCAGGCGCCCGTCGGCGCCGTCGACGCGCGAGCACAGCGCGACGGTGCCGGGCGCCCGGGCGGCGGGCGGGGCCAGCATCCGCTCCAGGCAGTCCGGCCGCGGCTCGGCGTCGTCGTCCATCAGCCACAGCCAGTCGACCTCGGTCTCGCGCGCCGCCTCGACGCCGCGCGAGAACCCGCCCGCGCCGCCCGCGTTGCGCTCCAGCCGCAGCACGTCGACGTCCGCGCGCGCGGACAGCATCTCGGCCGTGCCGTCGGGCGAGGCGTTGTCCACCACGAGCACACGCGCGACGGGGTGGGTCTGGGCGCGCAGCGCGTCCAGGCACTCGGCCAGCAGCGCGCGGCGGTTGCGAGTGAGGACGACGGCCGCCACGGAGGTCACGGCGTGACAGTAGCCTCACGCGCCGTTGCCCCCGTCCGAGTCAGTCTCCGTCAGCGCCGTCGTCGTCACCTACCGTCAGGTCGAGCTGACCATGGAGGCCATCGCGAGCCTCGAGGCGCAGACGGTCCCGGTGGACGAGATCGTCGTCGTGGACAACGACCCGGAGAACTCCGCGCGCGAGCCGATCGCGGCCGCGCACCCCGATGTGCGCCAGCTGCACGCCGACAACGTCGGCTACGCGTCCGCCTGCAACCTCGGCGCCGCGCGGGCGACGGGCGACTGGCTGCTCTTTCTCAACCCCGATGCCGCCGCCGCGCCCGACTGCCTGGAGCGCCTGCTCGAGACGGCGACCGCGAACCCACGGGCCGGCATCGTCACGCCGCAGGTGCTGATGGCCGACGGCGCGACCGTCAACGCGGGGGAGAACCGCATCCACCTCACCGGCATCACCTGGTGCGGGCGCCTGGGCGAGCCGCCCGAGACCGGGCCGGCGCGGCCGGCGTTCGTGACGACCGGCGCGGCCATGCTGGTCCGCCACGACCTCTACCGGCGCCTGGACGGGTACTGCGACGAGTTCTTCCTCTACTACGAGGACCCCGACATCTGCTGGCGCGCCTGGATCGCGGGCGACGAGGTCTGGTTCGTTCCCCGGGCGCACGTCCGCCACCACTACACGTGGGGCGAGAGCAAGGCGAAGTGGTTCCACCTCGAGCGCAACCGGCTGCTCTCGGTGCTCACCAACTACGAAGCTTCGACGCTCGTCGTGCTGGCGCCGCTGCTGGCCGTCACCGAGGCCGTGCTGGCGGCGGTGGCGTCCCGGGAGGGATGGGGCGAGGAGAAGCGGCGCGCCTGGGCGTCGGTGTGGCGCATGCGCGGCTGGATCCGCCGGCGCCGGCGGACGCTGGCCGCGCTGCGCCGGCGCGGCGACGCCGAGCTGATCGACCGCTTCCAGGCCACGGTCGACACGCCGCAGATCGCCAGCGACGTGGCCCGGCGCGCCGGCCCGCTGCTGCGCGCCTACCGCGCCCTCGCGGTCGCGCTCGTCCGGCGGAGGGGGCCCCGTCGCGTCAGGCCGGGTGGCGGCGCAGGAGGACCGTCGTGAACTTGGTGCCCCGGTCGACCAGGCGCTCCACCAGCATGCCGCCCGCGGCCGCCGCCGCGCCGAGCTCCTCCACGCTCACGCAGGACCCCAGCCAGGCCGGGTGCTCCTGGCGACGCGGCCCACGGCGCAGGAGGGCTCGGGCGCGCCAGGCGACGCGTCCGCGCAGGTCACCCGGGCGGTGGTGCACCGGCGCCGTGGAGAGTTGGAACACCGACCATCCCCCGGGTCGCAGGACTCGCCCCATCTCCCGAACGTAGGTCAGCGTCACGGCCGGGTCGGGGATGTGCTGGAAGACGACGTGCGAGAAGCAGCCGTCGGCCGAGGCCTCCGGCACGCCGGCCAGGGAGGCGCCGTCCCCGTGGCGCCATTCGACGTTCTCCAGCTGCGGGTTGAGCTCACGGGCCCGGTCGAGCATCTCGGCCGAGATGTCGAGCGCCACCACCCGGGCCGCGCGCTCGGCGAGGACGCGCGTGAGGCGGCCGACGCCGCAGCCGATCTCGACCACCACGTCCTCGGGCGCCACGGTCAGGCCGACCGCGCCGAGCATGGAGTCCACCGCCTCCACGCCCCCGGCCCAGAGCCGGTCGAGGTCGGGGTCGCGGTAGTCCAGGCGGTTGTCGACGAAGAACAGCGCGTTCTCGCGCGCCGCCTCGTCCCAGAACCGCTGGGCGTGGCGCTGGCTCACGGCGCGCGAACCGCGCCCTCGCGGTCGCGCTCGTCCGTGGCCTCGGGCGCGCGCGCCGCCTCCAGCTCGCGCTCGGTCTCGGACAATCGCTGCTGCAGGAGCGCCAGCCGCTGGGCCAGGACCTTGGTGCGCTCGGCGAGCTGCGAGACGGCGAGCGAGAAGTGCAGCAGCAGCATGAACGCGAAGCCCAGGCCCAGCACGAAGAGCAGGTTGGCCGGGACCTCGAAGCCCAACCGCCGCGCCACGCTCTCGAGGAGGTCGCGCCACACGGCGAGCACGAGGAGGACGGCGGCGCTGAACAGCCACAGGACGGCGTAGCGCTCGAGCAGGCGGCGCCGGCGCACCAGCTCGAGGATCGTGGCCAGCAGGACGATGGTGCCCAGGATGGCCAGCAGCTGGACGCGCGACTCGGAGCTCATCAGGCGCGCTCCAGCGCACGCAGGGCCGACTCGTCGCCGGGCTCGACGAACGGGCGGCGCCGGGCCAGGCCCATGAAGATCGCCAGCAGCACCTTGACCATGTAGTAGGCGGACTTGCCCGAGCGGATGGAAGACACGCCCCCGCCGCGCTGGAACATCCGCACCGGCACCTCGCGCATCGTCAGGCGGTTGTAGTGCAGCGTGAGCAGCGCCTCGACCTCGGGGTAGTCGTGCGGGTAGTCGCGCGCGAACAGCTCGATCGCGCGCCGGTTGCACAGGCGGAAGCCCGAGGTGGGGTCGGTCACCCGTTTTCGCGCGATGAGCGACACGATCGCGGCGAAGATCTGGATGCCCGTGCGCCGGCCGAACGACGCCCGGTAGTCGCGCTTCTCCAGGAAGCGCGAGCCGCACACGACGTCCAGGGCCGGGTCGGCGCCCATGGTGTCCTGAAGAGTGGCGATCTCGGTCGCGTCGTGCTGGCCGTCCGCGTCGACCTGCACGACGTAGTCGTAGCCGTGCTCGCACGCGTACAGGTACCCGGACTGCACGGCCCCCCCGATCCCCACGTTGAAGGGCAGCTGCAGCAGGGTGGCGCCGCCCGTCCGCGCCAGCTCGCCGGTGCGGTCGGTCGACCCGTCGTCGATGACCAGCACGTCGAAGCCGGGAGCGTGCCGGCGCAGCGACTCGAGCACCCCCGGCAGCGTCGCCTCCTCGTTGTACGCGGGAACGATCGCGAGACGTGCGGATCCGTCCGGCACGGCTAGCCCAGCGCCGCCTCGAAGGTCTCGTTCTGCCGGCATACCAGCGGCTTGGGCGAGACCTCCTGCTCGATCGGCGCCATGGGGAAGACCGGCGTCAGGTCCTCCGCGCCGGCCGGCTCCTTGGTCTGCGGGTTCAGCGGCGGGAGCGGGTCGCACTTCGTCTGCTCGTCGCTCATGGACCGAGCCTACCCCGGACGCGGACGCACGAAGGCCCCCGGGGGACGGTCCGGGGGCCTTCGCGTTCCTGCTTCGCTCCCGCGCGCCCGGAGGGCGCGACGAGTCCTGCCCTACGCGCGTGCGTGCTTGGAGACGCAGCGCCCGAAGGCGTTGGACCGGTTGGCGTTGGTGCCGTACGTGGTGCGGAACGCGGCAGCGTCGGCGCGCTGCTCGGTCCGGCACTTACGGGCGGCGTTGATCCGAGCCGTCTGCTGCTGGTCGGTCGCCTGCGCCGACTTGGCGGAGACGCACTTGCCGAACGCGTTGCGGCCGTTGGCGTTGGTGCCGTAGAACTGCGCGAACGTCTTGCCGCCGTGCGTGGCCGCGAAGTTCGCGTCGTTGCGCTCGGCGCGGCACTGGCGCGCCGCGTTGGCGGTGTTGGCGTCCTCGGCGCGCGCGTGCTTGGCCACGCACTTGCCGAACGCGTTGGACCGGTTGGCGTTCGTGCCGTAGGTGGTCCTGAAATTGGCGTCGCCCATCGCCGTCCGCTCGGCGCGACACTGCTGCGCGGGGCTGTTGGGGTTGGGCGTATCGGCGGAGGCCGGCACGGCAAAGGCCATGGCGGCGACGACGCCGGTCAGAAGGGTCTTGCGCATATTCACTCCCGGGGTTGCCTGCATCTACCCGGTACAACGCGCGCCCCGGCCGGAGGTTGGAGAGTGGTCTACTCGGCCTGGCGGGGCAGGGCGCGGCGGAGATCCGGCGCCAGGCGAGTCGGCGGCGAGCTGCCGCGCGTGACGCTGGAGAGGTCGGTGCTCGGCGCGCGTCCGGTGTCGCCCCGCGTCCCGGTGCCCGTCGTCGTGTCGCTGTACGGCGCGCGCGGGGCGGTGAGGGCAGGCGCCTGGGTCCGCCCCGGGGCCGATTCCGAGCGCGTGCGACCCTGCGGGGGCGCGCTGCGCGTGCGGCGGGGGGCGGTCCCGGACCGGCCCGGCGTGGCGCCGGAGCGTCCGGGGCTCGTGCCCGCGCGTCCCGGGCTCGTCCCGGCGCGGCCGGGCGCGGTCCGGGAGCGGCCGCGCTCGCCCTTGGGCTGCGCGCCGTTGGCCACTCCGCCCGTCTGGCGGCCGGGCGCGTGGGCGCCGCCGGCCCGGGTGGGCACGACGCCGGAGGCGGGGTTGTTCAGGAGGATCTCGCGGGCCGTCTGCGAGGACGAGTTGGGCTCGGGCAGCACGGAGGAGGGCGCGACCGGGCGGCTGCCGTCCTCGACGGCTTGCACGGCGGCCACGCCGCCGCCGACGCCGCCCGCCGCGATCGCGGCGGCCACGGCGAGCTTGACGGCGCCGCTGCCCGCCACCGCGGCCAGCCCGCCGCCGGCGGCCGCGCCGGTGCCCACGGCCGCGCCGCCCGCGGCCTGCGCGAGGCCGACCGCGGAGAGGACTCCGGACTTCAGGCCCGCCGTCGGCACCACGGGCAGCAGGATGGCCATGGCCGCGCGCTGGCGCTTGACCTCGTCGCCGAACGCGCGGCAGCCCTCGCACTCACGCAGGTGGCGGCGCAGCGTGGTGCGCCGCAGCGACCCGCCGGTCAGCGTGGAGAGCTGCTCGCGGATGTCCGCGCACGAGGTGTCGCGAGCGTCACGGCTGGCGGCGAGGGAGGAGCGGGCCTGGAACACGAGCGCCTTCACCTTCCCCTTGGGGCAGCCGACGACCTCGGCGATGTCGTCGTGGGAGAGGTCGCCCAGCTCGGCCAGGACGAGCGCGGCCCGCTGGTCGTCGGGCAGCCGGGCGACGTCGCGCAGCATGTCGCGCAGGTCCGCGCGCTGCTGGACCTGCGACGCCAGGCCGTCGACCGAGGGCTCGAAGTCCTCCAGCGAGGCCTGCTCGCGCCGCGCGCGCAGCTGCGAGAGCGACTGGTTGCGCGCGATCGTGTAGAGCCACGCCCGCAGGTGGAGGGGCCGGTCGTCGGCCACGATCCCGTTGTAGGCGGAGAGGAAGACGTGCTGCACGGCGTCCTCGGCTTCCTCGGCGGAACCGAGCATGTGCCGGCAGAACGAGAGGATCGGACCGCGGTAGCGGTCGAATAGCGCCTCGAAGGCGCCGGCGTCGCCCGCGCGGACGAGTCCGACCAGCCGCTCGTCGCTCGCGATGCGTCGCAGGCGCGGGGGAAGTACGCGGCGTCCGTGCTCGCCTGCACGGAGGGCATGGGCCTCCATGTGCTGATTATCGCCCCAGGGGCAAATTTGGCGTTCCAGTCCCTCACGCATCTTCCAACGCACGGCGGCGCGTCAGGTTGGCCGGTGGGCGAGAATGCGGTGCGCCATGCCGCTCGTTCCCGTGGACTGGCTGTACCGGCGCCTGGGCAAGCACTACCCGGTCGCCTTCTTCCTGCTCCAGCTGTCGGTGGGGCTGCTGGTGGCCGCGGCGTCGCTGGGCCTGACGATCCTCTACTACGACGCCAGCACGGCGGAGGCGCTGCGCCTGCTGGCCATCGTCGAGGGCCTGACGCTCGCGGGCCTGGCGCTCGGGGGGGCCCGCGCCGTGCCGCGCCTGCGCCCGATCAAGGCCTGGATCGACGGTCACCGCAGCCGGGAGGCCACCGTGGCGGCGTGGGACGCGGCGGCCAACCTGCCCATCCGCGTGCTGCGCCGCGACGCGTGCCTGCCCGCGCTGCTCGTGTTCCCGCCCGCCGCCGTGCTCGCCGTGGCCGTGCTCGACCTGTCCTGGGTCAACCTGGTCCCGCTCCTGGCCGCGGGCCTGGTCTCGGCGGCCTACGCCGCGGTGCTGCAGTACTTCGCCATCGAGCTCGGCCTCCAGCCGGTCCTCGACGAGATCTCCGAGCGCCTGCCCGACGACTTCCGCCTCGAGGCCCAGGGGCTGTCGCTGCGTGTCAAGCTGATCGCCGGGCTGCCGCTGTTCAGCGTCATCACCGGCCTGATCGTCGCCGCCTTCACGTCGCGGGCGGAGTCCAGCCTCGGGCTGAGCCTGGGGATCACGCTGGCCGTCGCGGCCACGGTGGCGCTGGAGCTGGCGCTGCTGCTGGCCAACTCCATCGCTCGCCCGCTGGACGCGCTGGAGGACGCGATGGCCGAGGTGCGCGAGGGCGACTACGACGCGCGCGTGAAGGTGACGACCAGCGACGAGCTGGGCGAGCTGGCCGACGGGTTCAACCGGATGGCGGCCGGCCTGGCCGAGCGCGAGCGCCTGCGCGAGGCCTTCGGGACCTACCTGGACCGAGACGTGGCCGAGTACATCCTGTCCGAGGGCGTGTCGCCGCGCGGCGTGGAGGTCGACGTCTCGCTGCTGTTCTGCGACGTGCGCGACTTCACCGGGTTCGCGTCGCGCGCCGAGGCGGCCGAGGTCGTCGCCTGCCTCAACGCGCTGTTCGAGGCCGTGGTCCCGGTGATCGAGCGCCACGGCGGGCACGTGGACAAGTTCATCGGGGACGGGCTGCTGGCGGTGTTCGGCGCGCCCGAGCCCTGGCCCGACCACGCCGACCGCGCGCTGGCCGCGGCGATGGAGATCCTCGAGGTGACGGAGGGCGGCGGGGCGGGCGACCTGCGCGTGGGCGTGGGGGTGAACTCGGGACCCGTCGTGGCGGGCGCGATCGGCGGCGCGGGCCGGCTGAACTTCAGCGTGATCGGCGATGCGGTGAACGTGGCGGCGCGGGTGGAGGCGGCTACGCGCCTGACCGGCGACGGCGTGCTGCTGACCGGCGCCACGCGCGAGCGCCTGACGCGCGACGTGCCGCTGGCCTCGCGCGGGACGGCCGAGGTCCGCGGCCGCGACGAGCCGATCGAGCTGTTCACCCCGGCCGGCGCGGCGCGGGACCTGCCGTCCCCGGCGGCGGCGCTGCGGTCGGTTTAGCCCCGTGCGCCCGGTCCGGGTCGGGTGCTCGGGCTGGAACTACCGGTCCTGGCGCGAGACGTTCTATCCCCCACGGACGCCGACAAGCCGGTGGCTGGAGCACTACGCGTCGGTGTTCGACACGGTGGAGGTCAACACGACCTTCTACCGGCTGGGTGGAGCAGACCCCGGACGGCTTCACGTTCGCGCTGAAGGCGTCGCGCTACCTGACCCACATCAAGCGCCTGACCGACATGCGCGAGGGCGTGCGCCGCTACTACGAGCGCATCGAGCCGCTGGTGCGGTCCCCGAAGCTGGGACCGATCGTCTGGCAGCTGCCGCCGAACTTCCGCCGCGACGACGCGCGCCTGGCCGGGGCGCTGGAGGCGCTGCCGCCGGGGCGCCACTGCTTCGAGTTCCGCCACGAGACGTGGTTCGTGCCCGAGGTGTACGCGATGCTGCGCGCGGCGGGCGTCGCGCTGGTGATCGGCGACCGCAAGGGGCTGAACTTCGCTTCCACCACGGCATGCGCGGGCGCCGCGGCAACTACTCGCCGTCCGAGATCGAGGAGTGGGCGCGGCGAATCGCCGCCTGGCGCGCGCGGACCGAGGTGTACGCGTACTTCAACAACGACTGGGAGGAGTTCGCCCCGCGCAACGCGGTGGCGCTGGGGCGGATCCTGATCGAGCGCGAGGACCCTTCGGCGGGTTGACGCAAAGGTCGGTAGACCCGACTACTAGCCGGCGGGGCGCGCGCACCCTCGACCATCACTCAGCCCGTGCGTGGCTACTTGCGCCGCCGCCAGATGCGCCCGGCCGACGCACGCAGCGCCGCCATGATCGCGACGCCGACGGGGATCAGCGTCGCCGCCGTTTCCTCGATCGGAAGGCCGGCGACGTGTGCGAACAGCGGCGTCACCAACCCGCGGAGGCCGGCTCCCGGCCCGCGCCCTTACCTGTAGCCCACGATCGCGACGTAGCCGACCTCGAGCGGGTCCTCGGTGTACTTGGGATCGACGTCGTAAGGGAGCGGCTCGATGATCGGCACGACGGTGACGGTGAGCTCGTCGGCCTGCTGGATCGTTTCCCTTGCCTGGTCGTTGGCGATCACGACCTTCAGCGCCGGCGTCAGCGGGTGGGCCGGCCGCGGGTCGTACTCGCGGCGAGGCTCCACGTCGCAGTGTCCCGGGTCCCCGAGGCAACCCCCGTGCCCGAAGATGTAGTACGAGCCGGCGTAGCTCGGGTCGTCGTAGCCGGTGTCCTCGCCAGCCTCGGGGTTGTTGAGATACACCCTCCCCTCGTACGAGGCGCCGGCGTGGACGACGTTGTGGAACTCGATGTCGATTCGGCTCGCTGTCGGGTCGAGCGCAGCCACGTAGAGCGTTTCCGACGTGTACGTCGGGCCGGCCGTGGGAGGCGTCGTTTGGGTGGGGTTTGGCGTGGCTTGTGGCGCCTCGCCCGCACCCGCGCCGCCAAGCCCGGGCGGGACGTTGGTCCCGGCGCCGACGGCCGCCGTCGCGTAGTCGTAGCCGAGGGCGCGCACGTCGAGCACCTGCTGGACCGTGTAGCCGGGGAAGAGGGCCTTGTCGAGGTATTCCGCCGGGATGTTGTTGACTCCGTGGCGGATCTGCCACAGGTACCAGATGCGATCGATCATCGCGTGGTGCGCCCAGAAGACCGGGTCGAACGCCGAGGTGGCGATCGAGCCCATGTCGCCGCCGACCCAGCCATGGATGCCGTCGTGGATGTCCTGAAGCTGGTTCGAGAAGTCGCGGAAGTCGGATAGACCGAGGAGCTCCTCGACCTGCCGAGCGGTCGGCAGGCGTCCCGGACCGCTCGGGTTGCGGCTGGTCCGTCGCTCCGGCTGACCGTCGATCGCCGGCACGGGCCCGCTTTGCAGCGCCGGCCCGCCTGAGGTGTACGCGGACGGCAGTCCGCTCTGGTGCGAGGCCTCGGAGGTCCAGTCCCACCACGGCAGGATCGCCTCGGGATTCCGATCGCGAGCGGCGTTGTCGAAGAAGGTCAGGTAGGCCCGGTGCCACGGCAGGAAGAGGTCGTAGGGGAAGCCCTGACTGCCTGCGCGCGCGTGGTGCCAGCACTCGTAGCGGTTGAAGCCGTGGAACTCAGCCCAGTAGATCCAGCCTCGGTTGTCCGACGCCGAGAACGCCTGCATCGTTCGGTAGGCGTCCCCGAGCGCGGCCACGTTCGCCGCCTGAGCATCGGGTCGCACTACGATTCCATTGGCCATAGCGACTCCCTCCATTGGACCCCCCGAGATATTCAAACGATTGTCCCTGAACACTCACCTTAAGTAAAGTGGACTAAAGGAGGCAGAATGGGCGCGCACACAGTTCCCCCGATTGACGTGGCCGCGTTCCGCGGAGCGCGGAGCGCGCAGCTGGTCTTCTCGGGCGTCGACCTCGCCGGCACATCGTTCGAAGGGCGGGTGTACCTCAACCGTCCCGGGGCGGACGAGCGCACCCCCCGGACGCCCGGAGAGGGGTATGCCGGCTCCTTCCACGTCTACGGATACGGCGAGCCCGCTCCGCCCGCGGTAGACGCCGCGAAGGCGCGCATGGAAGGGGATGGTCCGGTTGCCCCGATCGAGAAGCGGGTGCACGTCGACGAGACCGCCCTCCGCACCGCGCTTACGGGATCCGACGAACTGACCGTCACGGTCGTTCCCGTGTCGGCCGAGCCGGGCGGCTCCACACCGGAGCGGCCCTTCGAACAAGTCGAAGTCGTATTCGAGCCGGCCACGATGGAGGGCTGACCACTCGTTCCATCACCTCTCGGAAACCGAACCAACCTCTGGGAGGAGTTCGCCCCGCGCAACGCGGTGGCGCTGGGGCGTAAGCTCGCGCGGTGACGCTTCCGGAGCCGGCGTTCAAGCTCGAGGGCATCTCGCCGCGCGCGTACCAACATCCCGCCGACCGCGCGGCGACGGCGGCGCTGGCGCGGGTGCCCTACCTCGACGACGTCGTGCGCCGCCTCATCGGGCTCGGCTACGAGCGCGCGCTGCGAGTGGCCAGCCTGGGCGCCTCCGTGCGGCTGGGCGAGCAGCAGCTTCCGGGCGTGTGGGCGCTGCACCGCGAGGCGTTCCACGCGCTGGACGTCGAGCCGGTTCCCGACCTGTACGTCACTCAGTTCCCGTTCGCCAACGCGTACACGTTCGGCTCGGAGCGCCCGATCGTGGTCCTCAACTCCGAGCTGCTTCGCCTGCTCGACGACGCGGGCCGGCGGGCCGTGCTCAGCCACGAGGCCGCCCATGTCCACTCCGACCACGTCCTGTACCAGACCGCGCTGCTCATCCTCGTGCAGCTCGGCGCCTCGCGGCTTCCCACCCTGGCCGGCCTGCCCCTGCTGGCGATTCGCCTGGCGCTGCTGGAGTGGTTCCGCGCCGCGGAGCTGAGCTGCGATCGCGCCGCGGCGCTGGTCACGCGCGACGCCACCGCCGTGTGCCGCTCGCTGATGGTGCTGTCCGCCGGGGCGGCCGCCGAGCAGCTCGATCTCGACGCCTTCATCGCGCAGGCCGCCGACTACGAGGAGCCGGGCGCGGGCCTGCAGCGGCTGACCAAGCTCGTCAACGAGCTCAATGTCACGCATCCCATGCCCGTGCGCCGGGTGCGGGCGCTGCTCGACTGGGTCCGCGGCGGCGAGTACGACCGCATCGTGGGGGGCGACTACCTGCGTCGCGGCCAGGAGCCGCCGTTGAAGGACGAGGCCGACACGGCGGGCGCGCACTACGCGGCGCGCATCGGGGACGCGTTCGCCCAGGCGGGGTCGTCGGTCTCGGAGATCGGCGAGCAGCTGCGCGACTGGCTGTCTCGCCAGCGCTAGGGCTTGAAACCGCGTGGGGCGGGTAGGCGCCGCGCATGTCCACTTCCGACGAGGTTCGGTACGGAGACCCCGCGTTCGCGGGCGACGACCGGATCACCCACGAGCCGGTGGTGGAGGAGGAGCGCGCCTCGCCGCTGCCCGGCGGCGATCGGGAGGGCGGCGCGCTGCGCCGGCCGTTCCCCTGGGCGGTCATGGGGATCGCCCTGGCGTTCGCGGTGGCGGCCGTCGTGGCCGGGATCGACGCGGGCGGGGAGTACGTCATCCCGTTCGTGGTCGTGGCCGCGCTCGTGATCGGGTTCGTCGTGAGCCACTGGCTCTACACGCGCAACCGGCCCGACTCGGACTCCGATCCCATCCCCAACCTCAACTTCGACGCCGACACGCCGCTGGGCGCGACGTCCGAGCAGTCCGACGCCGAGCACCAGGCGCACGCGGACCCCGAGCCGTCGACCGGCCGGCGCTAGCGTCCGCCTTTCGCGCGGCGAGCGCCGGCGCGGCCCGCTGCGCCGTTACAGCGTGGCGATGTAGGCGAGGCCCTTGCGCACGTAGCGCTGGGTCTCGGTGTACGGCGGCACGCGGCGGTGGCGCATCGCGTAGGCCGGGCCGGCGTTGTAGGACGCCAGGACGAGGTCGGTGCGCGTCCCGACCTGACGGGTGAGCGCGCCGACCAGCTTGGCCGCGGCGGGGATCGCGTCGGCCGGGTCGTAGACCGACCGCCGGCCGTCGCCGTTGCC
>DATLOP010000381.1:0-27413 GCA_035536255.1 Solirubrobacteraceae bacterium | reverse complement strand
GCCGTCGACGAACCGCGCGAAGGCGATCGCGTTGGCTACCGCGTCGCGCCCGGCGATCCGCGTCGTCGTGCCCAGCCGGCGCAGCCGCGCCAGCACCTTGTCCGAGACGACCTCCTTGGGCCCGAGCACGTAGATCTTGGGCTGCTGGTGCGCGCGCAGGGCGGCCAGGGTCTCCCGGGGGACCTCGTCCTTCTTGACGTAGAGCACGGCGTCGCCCGACTTGGCCGCCCACGCGGCGGCCGGCATGGCGAACTCGGGGCGCTCGCCGGACGCGATCACCACGCGGTCGCTGGTGCGCCCGGCGGCGCGGGCCACCACGCGGTCGATCTGCGCCGCGCGGGCGAACGGGTTCCCGCCGCCGATCTCGAGCGTCTTGGCGCCGCGCGGCTTGGCCACGTCGCCCACGCGGATCACCTGCGCGCCGCCCAGGGGCTTGGCGCCCGGCGGGTCCAGCGCCCCCAGGGTGGCCGCGCTGGCCTCCGGCAGGTCGTCGCCGTCGCTGAGCAGGACCGGCGCGCGGACCGGCGGGCTCATCAGCACCGAGGCGGCGATCCCGCCCTGCCAGTCGTCGTCGTCGACCAGGGTCACGGCGGGCGGGCGGGTGGTGTCCGACGTGGCGGAGTAGACGGCCCGGGCCACGGCCGCGGCGTCGGCCGTGGGGTCGGCGCCGCCCACGCGCGTGGTGTTCTTGGTCGCGAAGGCGGGGAAGCCGAGGGCGGGCGCGGCGCTCTCCTCGCCGCCGCCCTTGCCGATCTGCGGTCCCTTGCCGATGTCGGCGCTGTCCTTGCCGCAGCCGGCGACGGCCAGGCAGGCCGCGAGCAGCGCGCAGAGCGGGGGACGGAGGCGGGGCACGGCGAGCGCAGCGTACCGACCCGGACCGCCGGGCTCGCGCGGTCGGCGGGCCGCCCGGGTCGATGCCCACTGAACGGATCCGTTCGGTGGACGTGTACGATCCGGGCATGGACTTCCGACTGACCGACGAGCAAATCGAGTTCCAGGACCGCTGCCGGCGCTTCGCCCGCGAGGTCATCCGCCCCGCCGCCGCCGAGCACGACCGCGAGCAGACCGTCCCATGGGAGGTCATCCGCGAGGCGCGCAAGTGGGACCTGCACGGCCTCGAGCTGCTGCAGATGATGGCCACCGACCCCGAGGGCCTGTTCGGCGTCATCTACGCCGAGGAGCTGCACTGGGGCTGCGCCGGCATCGCCCTGGCCATCCAAGCCTCCTCGCTGGCCGCGGCGGGCATCGCCTCGTCGGGCACCCCGGAGCAGATCGGCCGCTGGGTCCCCGAGTGCTACGGCCTGGGCGACGAGATCAAGATCGGCGCCTACGCGGTCACCGAGGCCGGGGCCGGCTCCGACGTCAAGTCGCTGCGCACGACGGCCAAGCGCGACGGCGACGAGTGGGTCCTCAACGGGACCAAGGTCTTCATCTCCAACGGGGGCATCGCCGACGTCACGGTCGTCGTGGCCACGGTGGACCCCGAGCTGGGCCACCGCGGCCAGGCCTCGTTCGTCTTGCCCAAGGACACCCCAGGGCTGTCGATGGGCAAGAAGGAGGACAAGCTGGGCATCCGTGCCTCGCAGACCGCCGAGGTCGTGCTCGAGGACTGCCGGATCCCGCTCGACCACCTGCTCGGCGGGATGGAGAAGCTGGAAAAGAAGCTCGAGCGCGCGCGCTCGGGCCAGAGCGGCGGGCAGTCCGGCGCGCTGGCCACCTTCGAGGTCACCCGCCCGCTGGTCGGCGCCAGCGCCCTGGGCATCGCCCAGGCCGCCTACGACTGGACGCTGGACTGGCTGGAGGGCAAGACATACGAGGGCGCGCCGCTGCTGGAGGAGCAGCGCGTCCAGCAGGTCATCGCCGACGTGGCCACCGAGATCGACGCCGCGCGCATGCTGGTGTGGCGCGCCGCCTGGATGGGCCGCAACGGCGTCCCCATGACCGCCGGCCAGGGCTCGATGTCCAAGCTCAAGGCGGGCGACGTGACGATGTGGTGCACCACGGCGCTGATGGACCTCGTGGGCCCGGAGGCGTCGCTGACCGACCACCCGCTGGAGAAGTTCTTCCGCGACGCCAAGATCTACCAGCTGTTCGAGGGCACCGCCCAGGTGCAGCGCCTGGTCATCTCGCGCATGCAGGTGGCCGAGCACCGCCGCCAGATGGAGGAGGCCGCCCAGGCCATCTCCGACGTGGCCGCCAAAGCGGCGGCCTAGGCCGGAGCCGGCACCGGGGCCGGGGCCGGGGCCGCGCAGCCGCCGGCCACGCGCCGGACGGCGTCGCCGCGCAGGCGAATGCGCGTGCGCGACACGTTGTTGGCGTCGTTGGTCTCGCGCAGCTGGTTCGCCGGGTCGGTCACCATCTCCAGGCAGTACACCCCGTCGCGCACCCCGCGCAGCGGGACGAACTGCCCGGGCAGGTCGGCCGAGTACACGTCGGCCCAGCCCACCGAGATGCCCTGCGGGTGGACCGGGTCGCAGAAGTCGAAGTAGGAGACCCGGGGCTGGCCGCGCAGGCGCGGCTCGAGCTCCTCGAGGTCCTCGACGCAGAAGGAGACCTTGTTGGCGACCGAGACGACCTGCCCGGTGTCGTGCGTGACGATCCGGTAGGACGCGAAGTCGTCGAAGTGCCAGTGGTCGTGGGCGCGGTGGAAGATCATGCAGCCGGCCACGCGCGCGGTGGACGTCTCGTCGTCGAGCCGGTCGAAGCGCCCGTCGCCGTTGTCGTCGCCGTACACGCGCTGCTTGGCCAGGCGGTCGTTGCGGGGGTTGCCGTCGCCGTCGCAGTCGTTCCCGCGCATCGGGTACATCTCCATCGGTCCCGTCCCGCGGTTGAAGACGGCGGTGGCGAAGCGCAGCTCGCGGCGCCCGCCGCGGCGCTCGTGGACGCGCAGCTCGTAGGCTCGGGCGGGGACCAGGTCGGGCAGCAGCTCCGGCCGCGGGGCCGGCGCCTCGCCGACCGCGGTGCCACCCGCGACGGCGGCGGCGACCAGGGCGACGGCGGTGGTGAGGGCGGCCAGCCGGCCGCGACGCATGTCGAACATCTGACGACTGTACCCTTGCGCCGCAATGGCCGCCGAGGTGTCGACCCGCAACCGCATCGCGATCGAGGTCGATCGCGCCCTCTGCTACGGATTCGGAGACTGCGTGGACACCGTCCCCGCCGTCTTCGCCCTGGACGAGGAGGACGTGGCGATCGTGCTCGACCCGGACGCCGCTCCGGTGGACGACATCCTGGAGGCCGCCCAGAACTGCCCGGTGGACGCTATCGTCGTGCTCGACGAGGCGGGCGACCAGATCTATCCCTAGGAGAGGACCCCGATGCCAGGAATGTCCGGACGAATGTCCACGGTGATAAAGGCGAAGATCTCCAAGCTGCTCGATCGAGCCGAGGATCCCGCCGAGACGCTGGACTACAGCTACCAGAAGCAGATCGAGCTGCTGCAGAACGTCAAGAAGGGGATCGCCGACGTCGTCACGTCGAAGAAGCGCCTCCAGCTCCAGACGCAGAAGATGGAGCAGGACGTCGTCAAGCTCGACACGCAGGCGCGCCAGGCGATGTCGCAGGGGCGCGAGGACCTCGCGCGGATGGCGGTCGAGCGCAAGACGCTCATCCAGACCGAGATGCAGTCGCTGGACACCCAGATCGCCGAGCTCGAGAAGCAGCAGGAGCAGCTGACCGAGAACGAGAAGAAGCTGCGCCGCAAGATCGAGTCGTTCCGCACCAAGAAGGAGGTCATCAAGGCGCAGTACTCCGCCGCCGAGGCCCAGGTGCAGATCTCCGAGGCCGCGACCGGCGTGGGCGAGGAGATGGCCGACGTCGGCCTGGCCATGCAGCGCGCGGTAGACAAGACCGAGGAGATGCGCGCCCGCGGGGCCGCGGTCGAGGAGCTCGAGCGAGCGGGGACCTTCGAGGACCTCACGCAACTCGGCTCGGGCGAGGACGAGATCGACCGCGAGCTGAAGACGCTGACCACGTCGAGCGCGGTCGACGACGAGCTGGCCAAGATGCGCGCCGAGCTCGGCACGGGCGGCGGCGAGACACCGGCAATCGAGGCGGGCGCCGAGCCGGCCAAGGAGGAGGGCAAGTGATCGTCCGCATCGCGACCGAGGACCAGTACCGCCTTGACGACGAGCACGCGCAGCGGCTCAACGAGCTGGACAACGCCGTCGTCGACGCGGTCGAGGCCGGCAACGAGGAGACGTTCCGTCAGCTGTTCGACGAGATGCTCGAGCTGGTGCGCAGCCAGGGCACGCTGGTGGACGACGACGACCTCGACGCCTCCGACGTGATCATCCCGCCGTCCGACCTCACGATGGAGGAGGCGGCCAAGGAGTTCTCGGGGGAGGGCCTGATCCCCGGCTAGTGGCTCGCCTTGCGGGTGCGGGAGCGCTCCTCCTGGCGCTCCACGACGTTTGAGATCAGCTTGAGGATCTCCGGCGAGCCCTCGGCCTTGGCGTGCCCGGTCTCGAAGGCCTGGCGCCACTGGCGGACGTTGCCCTCGGCGGCCAGCGTGTTGAAGTCGGCGCGCGGGACGATGAGCCGGACCCGGGCGTCGGAGGCGATGTCCTTGGTCACGCTGGGACCGGGGAGCTGCACGCGGTAGATCTGCACGTCGCCGCGGCCGCGCAGCTCCAGGCCGAGGACGATCTTGAGGTTCTGCAGCGCGGGCACCTGCTCGAGGAAGCGCTTGACGCCCGTCTCTATCTGCTTCCGCGTGTCCGAGGCCACTAGATCTTGTGGCGCTGGAGCAGCTTCTTGCCGATCACCATGCGCTGGATCTCCGAGGTGCCCTCGCCGATCAGCAGCAGCGGCGCGTCGCGGTACAGGCGTTCGATCTCGTACTCCTTGGAGTAGCCGTAGCCGCCGTGGATCCGGAAGGAGTCCTCGACGACCTCCTTGCCGGACTCCGAGGCGAACAGCTTGGCCATCCCGGCCTCGAGGTCCGAGCGCTCGCCCGCGTCCTTCATGCGCGCGGCGCGCAGCGTCAGCAGCCGCGCCGCGTCGACCTTGGTCGCCATGTCGGCGAGCTTGAACTGGATCGCCTGGTGCTGGGCGATCGGCTTGCCGAACGTCTTGCGCTCCTGCGAGTAGCGCAGGGCCAGCTCGAGCGCGCGCTGGGCGATCCCCACGCCGCGGGCGGCCACGTTGACCCGGCCGACCTCCAGCGCGTCCATCATCTGGATGAAGCCCTGGCCCAGCCCGGCGTCCTCGCCGCCCAGGACGTTCTCGGCCGGGACCCTGTAGCCGTCGAAGACCAGCTCGGTGGACTCCACGCCCTTGTAGCCCATCTTCTTGATCTTGGGCGGGACGTTGAAGCCCGCGTGCTCGCCGGTGTTCTCCGACACCCCGGGCTCCTTCTCGCACACGAAGCAGGTCATTCCCTTGTACGGCGGGTCGGCGTCCTTGTCGGTCTTCACGAGCGTGAACACGAGTCCCGACATGAGGCCGTTGGTGACCCACATCTTCTGGCCGTTGATCTCGTAGGGGCCGTCGTCGAGCTTCTTCGCGCTCGTCTTGATCGCCTGGACGTCGGAGCCCAGCTCGGGCTCGGACAGCGAGAACGCGGCGCGCAGCTCGCCCGTGGCCATCTTCGGCAGCCAGCGCTCCTTCTGCTCGTCGGTGCCGAACTTCATCAGCAGGTAGGAGCCGATGAAGTGCGTGTTGACGATGCCCGAGATCGAGATCCAGCCCCGCGAGAGCTCCTCGACGATCATCGCGTAGGTCGTGAGGTCCAGGCCCATCCCGCCGTGCTCCTCGGGGATCGTGACTCCGAACAGCCCCAGCTCGCGCATCTGCTCGACGATCGGCTCGGGGAACTCGTCCTCGTGGTCGTAGTGCTCGGCCTTGGGGATGATCTGCTCGTCGACGAACTGGCGCACCATCTCGGTGATCGCCTTCTGCTCGTCGGTCTTCTCGAGGTAGGGCTGGGTCGCTACGGCCATGCTCGTGTGGACTTCCTCTTTCGGGGTTCGGTTCGGGCAGGATACTTGGCATGAGAGGGGGGCTTTGCGCGCTGGTCGCGGTGGGGGTGCTCGCGTTCCCGGCGGGCGCCGGAGCGGTCGAGACGCTCGCGGCGGGCGGACTGCGAGTCGAGGTGCGCGAGGACCCGTTCGAGCTGCGCTTCGTCGACGCCCGCGACGGCGACGTGCTGCGGACGCTGGGGGTGCCGGGCGGGGACCCGCGCGACCCGCAGGCGCGCTACGGGACGCTCGGGTACGCCTTCGACCTGCGCCAGCCGGTCCTCAACAACGCCGTGTTCGGCTACTACGGCGCCGCCGAGGGGCGCACGGCGTGGTTCCACGCACGCCGGGTCGTGCGCGTGGCGCGGCCGGCCGCGGATCGGTTGGAGCTCGAGCTGGCGACCAACGATCCCATGGGCCACCGCCTCCTCGCCGTCGTCGAACGGCGCGACGAGGGGGTGGTCACGGTCACCTCGCGCGTGGCCCCCGGCTCGGGGCCCTACGCCGGGAGCGCGACCACCGGGGGCGCCGCGTTCGCGGCGGCGGGCGGCGAGCGCTACCTGGGCTTCGGCTCGCGCTCCAACGCGGTCGACCAGACGGGCCGCGAGGTGTTCAACTGGGCCGAGGAGGGGCCGTTCTCCTCCGGCAACGCCGAGGCGGTCCTGCGCCCGCTGGTGCCCGACTTCACGTTCCCCAGCGGGCCGGCGGCGACCAACCTCCCGATCCCGTGGCTGCTCTCGACCCGCGGGCTGGGGGTGCTGATCGACCAGACCCACCGCTCGCGCTTCCGGCTGGGCTCGGAACGCTCCGACGCCTGGCAGGCCGAGACCGAGACCGGGTCGTTTCGCTTCACGGTCTTCGCCGGGCCCAAGCCCTCCGACGTCGTGCGGCGCTACTCCGCCTACGCCGGGCGCCAGCCTGAGCCGCGGCGCTGGCTGTTCGGCCCCTGGGTGCAGTTCCGCGACGGGTGGGAGGCGCGGTTCCGCGAGCGCGACGTCCCGGCGACGGTGGGCCAGACCTACACGCACTACCTGCCGTGCGGAGAGGGGCGCGACGCCGGTGCCGAGCGCGCGCTGGTCGACCGCTACCACCGGCTGGGCTACATGATCACGACGTACTTCAACTCCCACGTCTGCACGTCGTACTCGGCGGTCTACGACGAGGCGGCGCGCAACGGCTGGTTCGTCAAGGACCGCTCCGGGCGTCCGTACCTGATCACCAACCCGTTCACCCGCGAGCAGGTGGCGTCGGTGCTGGACTTCACGAGTCCGGGCGCGACGCGGCTGTACGCGCGGCTGCTCGACGAGGCGCTGGACCGCGGCTACGACGGCTGGATGGAGGACTTCGGCGAGTACGTCCCGACCGACTCCGTGTCGTCGGACGGCCGCGACGGCTTCGAGATGCACAACCTGTATCCGGTCCTCTACCACCGGGCCTCGACCGAGCACACGAAGACGCGGCGCGGCGACGACCTGGCGGTGTACGTGCGCTCGGGCTTCCACGGCGTGCAGCGCTGGGCGCGGGTGGTGTGGGGCGGCGATCCGACGGAGGACTGGAGCTGCGCCGACGGCCTGTGCGCGGCGCTGCACCAGGCGCTCTCCACGGGCCTGAGCGGCATCGCCTACCAGGGCTCGGACATCGGCGGCTTCCACGCCGCGGTCAACCCGCGCACGTCGGACGAGCTGAACATCCGCTGGCTGCAGCTGGGCGCGGTCAGCGGGGTCATGCGCACGCAGGCCAACGGCTACTCGGTCCACGCGCCGCGCGAGCAGCGCTCGCAGGTGTGGTCGCCCGCCGTGCTGCCGATCTGGCGGCGCTACGCGAAGCTGCGCACGCAGCTGGCCCCGTACATCGAGGCGGCGTCGCGGGCCTACCAGCGCACCGGGCTGCCGATCGTCCGTCACCTGGCGCTGGCCTTCCCGACGGACCCCCGCGCCGTCGCGCGCTCCGACGAGCTGCTGTTCGGGCCCGACCTGCTGGCGGCGCCGGTGGTCGAGCCGGCGGCGCGGACGCGGCGGGTCTACCTGCCGTCGGGGCCGTGGGTCGACCTGTGGCGCAGCGTGGCCTACGACGAGCGCGACGGCTCGCTGTCTCTGCGCCGGGCCGCCCTGCTCCCCGGTCGCCGCGAGGTCACGGTGCCCGCGCCGCTCACCGAGCTGCCGCTGTTCGCGCGCGCCGGGACCATGCTGGCGATGCACGACCCCGGCGTGGACACGCTGGCCACGGTGGGGAGCGGGCCGGGCCTGGTCCACGCCGACGACCGCCCGGCGCTGCGCATCCTCGCCTTCCCGCACGGCGGGTCCAGCGGGCGCTTCAACCGCACCGAGCGCCTCGACTCGCTGGAGCACCGCCGCGCCTGGCGCCTGCGGATCGTGGGCGCCCGGGCCCGGGTCTACGCGCTGCAGGCGTCGCTGAGCACCCTGCGCCGCCCCTTCCGGCCGTGCCGGGTCACGCTCGACGGCCGCCGCCTCGGCCCCCGGGCGTGGTCTTACGACGCAAACACCGGCGCATTCCGAGCCACCTTCCGCGCCCGCCGCCACTCCACGCTGCGCGTCCACGCCACCGGTTGTCGTTAACCCCGACATAGGGGGTTAACGACGACCGTGTCGCTGGCGGGCCCGCGGGCCGGCCCCGCTAGCGTCTCCGCGCATGAACTTCGCGCGCGACGTGGTGGACGCGGCGGCGCCCGGCGGGCGGGCGCTGCTGGAGGTCGCGGCGGACGGGGAGCGCCGGGAGTGGACGTTCGGCGAGGTCTCCGACCGGGCGGCGCGCCTGGCCGGGACGCTGGCGGCGCACGGCGTGGGGCGCGGCGACGTCGTGATGACGCTGGCCGGCAACCGCCCCGAGTGGGTCCTGGCAATGGTGGCGTGCTTCCGCCTGGGCGCGGTCGTCCTGCCGTGCACCGAGCAGCTGCGCGCCAAGGACCTGCGCCACCGGCTCAACGCGGCGAAGCCGAAGCTGATCCTCGCCGACCCAAGGAACCGCACCGAGCTGGAAGCGGCCCGCCCGCACGCCCCCATCCTCGACCTCCTCGATGCGTCGTTGTACGAAGCGGCACAACCGGCCGAAGCGGTGGACCTGGAACCCGAAGACCCCTCCCTCATCACCTTCACCTCCGGCACCGCCGGCGAGCCCAAGGGCGTCGTGCACGGCCAGCGCTACCTGTCCGGCCAGCGCCTGCAGGCCGAGCACTGGCTCGACGCGCGCCCCGGCGAGCTGGTGTGGTGCACGGCGGCCAGCGGATGGTCGAAGTCGGCGCGCAACGCCTTCATCGCGCCGTGGCTGCGCGGCGCCGCGGGGATGCTGCACGACGCCCGCTTCGACCCGGCGCAGCGCCTGGAGCTGCTGGCCCGCGAGGAGGTCAACGTGCTGTGCATGGCACCCACCGAGTACCGCGTGATCGCCAAGCGCGCCGAACCGCGCCCGCTGCCGCGCCTGCGCGGGCTCGTGGCCGCCGGCGAGGCGCTCAACGCGGAGGTCCTGCGTGTGTGGGAGGAGGCCACCGGCCTGGCCGTCCGCGACGGCTACGGCCAGACCGAGACCGGCCACCTCACCGCCAACCCACCCGGCCGCCCCCCGCGACCCGGGTCCATGGGCCTCCCCCTCCCCGGCGTGGACCTGAGAGTCGAGCCGATAGAAGAGCCGGCCGGCCGAGGGGAACCCGACCCGGCCCGGGCCGGCCGAGGACGACACCCGGCCGAGCCCGACCCCCTCGATGCCCGTCTTTCCGAGCCCGGCGCGGCCGCCCAATGCGAGCCCGGCGAGACCGGCGAGCTCGTCCTGGCCGACCCGGGCACCGACCCGACCTTCTTCCTGGGCTACCTCGCAGACGGGCCGGCGCCCGCCGGCCCGTGGCGGACCGGGGACCGGGTCGTGTGCGACGAGGACGGCTACCTGCACTTCGAGGGCCGGGCCGACGACGTGATCGTGTCCGCCGGCTACCGCATCGGCCCGTTCGAGGTGGAGTCGGCGCTGGTCGAGCACGCGGCGGTGGCCGAGGCGGCGGTCGTCGCGGCGCCCGACGACGAGCGCGGCTCGGTCGTCCGGGCCGTCGTGGTGCTGCGCGACGGCTACGCGCCCGGCGACGGGCTGCGGCGCGAGCTGCAGGAGCACGTCAGGGCGCAGACCGCCCCGTACAAGTACCCGCGGATCGTCGACTTCGCGGCCGAGCTGCCCAAGACCGCGTCGGGCAAGGTCCGCCGCGCGCTGCTGCGGTCGGGCGCGTGAGCGGGCCCGCTCTCGAGGCCCGCGGCCTGGCCAAGCGCTACGGGGCCAAGGCGGCGCTGGCCGGCGTCGACCTGCGCGTCGAGCCCGGCGAGCTGGTGGGGCTCCTCGGGCCCAACGGCGCCGGCAAGTCGACGCTGACCAAGATCGCCTGCGGGCTGGTCTGGCCCAGCTCCGGAACCGCCGCCGTGTGCGGCGCGCCCGCGGCCAGCGCCCCGGCGCGGGCCGCCCTCGGCTACCTGGCCGAGCTGTTCCGCTTCCCCGGCTGGGCCTCGGCCGAGGAGGTGCTCGTCCTGCACCAGCGCCTGGCCGGGTCGGCGGGCGGGCCGGCCGAGCGGACCGAGCTGCTAACGCTGGTCGGCCTGCAGGACGCCCGCGCCGTGCGCGTGGACGCCATGTCCAAGGGGATGCAGCAGCGCCTGGGGATCGCCCAGGCGCTCGTCGGCTCGCCGCGCCTGCTGCTGCTCGACGAGCCGACGAGCGCGCTGGACCCGGTGGGCCGGCGCGTCGTGCGCGACCTCCTCGACGGCCTGCGCGACCGCGGGACCGCGGTGCTCCTGAACTCTCACCTGCTCAGCGAGGTCGAGCTGGTGTGCGACCGCGTGGCGATCCTCGTGGACGGCCGCGTGGTCGCCCAGGGCCGCACCGACGAGCTGGCGCGCCCGCGCGGCGTGGAGGTCGAGACGGCGGGCGGCGTGCGGCGCTACGAGGTCGCGGGGCGCGACGACGCGCCGCGCATCGTGGCCGACCTGGTCGCCGCGGGCGAGCGGGTCTACGAGGTCCGGATCCTGCGCAGCACGCTCGAGGACGTCTACCTCGACGCCGTCGGCGGGAGCATGGAGTGAGGAACACCGCCGGCGACGCCGCGGGCTGCGGGCGCGCGCGATGAAGGGCGCCGCCACCATCGCCGCGTACGCGGTGCGCGAGAGCGTGCGCCGGCGCGTGTTCGTCGTCGTCCTGCTGCTCACCCTGGCCTTCCTCGCCCTGTACGGCCTGGGCGCCAACCAGGCGTTCGAGGACGCGCGCGACTTCGCCGGGCCCGACGACGACATCGTGGACGTCGACGCGTTCGTCGGCGCCACCCTGTTCGGCCTGGCCATGTTCGCCACGCTGTTCCTGGGCGCCGTGCTGGCGATCTTCGTCACGCTGGGCACGGTCCGCGGCGACGCCGAGCGCGGCCTGCTGCAGCCGCTGGTCGTGCGCCCGGTGGGCCGGGCGTCGCTGCTCGTGGCGCGCTTCGCCGCCGCGGCGGGCGTCGCCGGCGTCTACGTGCTCGTCGTGTACTTCGCGGCGATGGGGATCACGGCCTGGGCCGGGGGGTGGTGGCCCGACCACGTCGTCGGGCCGGGGCTGGGCCTGGCCGGCGCCGTCGCGGTCATCGCGGCGCTGTCGCTGCTGGGGTCGGTCGTCCTGTCGGCGACGGCCAACGGGATCGCCGTGTTCATGGTCTACGGCGCCGGCCTGACCGCCGGCCTGCTGGGCCAGATCGGCAACGCGGTCAACTCGGACACGCTGGAGGACATCTCCCGCATCGCGTCGTGGGCGCTGCCCTTCGAGGCGCTCTACCAGGCCGGGCTGCACGCGCTGGTGTCCGACACCGAGGGCCTGACCGGCATCGTGCTGCAGCTCGGCCCGTTCGGCGGCGCGCAGAGCGCGGACGCAACGATCGTGCCCTGGACGCTCGCCTACGTCGCGCTCGTCCTCGGCCTGGCCGTGCTCGCGTTCTCGCGCCGCGACCTCTGATCCGCGGTTACCTGGGATCGTTCGGCGTCGCATGAGCGACGACCAGCTGATCCTCGTGGCGGGCGCGCTGCTGGCCGCCGGCATCCTGGCCTCGCTGCTGGCGAGCCGCGTCCGCGTGCCTGGGCTGGTGCTGTTCCTGGGCCTGGGGATGGTCGTGGGGTCCGACGGGCTCGGCTGGATCCACTTCGACGACTACGAGCTGGCGCGGACGATCGGCGTCATCGCCCTGGGGCTGATCCTGTTCGACGGCGGCCTGCGCTCCGGCCTGCACGAGACGCGGCCGGTGCTGGCCCCGGCCCTGACGCTGGCCACCGTCGGCACGGCGATCACCGCCGCCATCACCGGGCTGGCCACGGCGCTGCTGCTGGACTTCTCCATCCTGGAGTCGCTGCTGCTGGGGGCCGTGGTGGCGTCGACGGACGGCGCGGCGATCTTCGCCATGCTGCGCGGCTCGACGCTGCGCCGGCGCGTCGCGCGCACGCTGGAGGCGGAGTCCGGCCTCAACGACCCGATCGCGGTCCTGCTCGTCCTCGGGTTCATCGAGTGGATCGAGCACCCCGGCTACGGCGTCGTGGACATGGGCGGGCTGCTGGTCCGCGAGCTGGGGATCGGCGCCGTGGTCGGCGTGGCCGTGGGGTGGCTGGCCGTGCAGGCGTTCCGGCGCGCGCGGCTCGCGACCGCCGGCCTGTACCCGGTCGGCTCGCTGGCCATCGCCGCTATCGCCTTCGGCGGGGCGGGCGTCCTGCACGGGTCGGGGTTCCTCGCCGTGTACCTGGCCGGACTGGCCATGGGCACGGCGGCCATCCCGGCGCGCCAGACGGTGATCGGCTTCCACGACGGGGTGGCGTGGGTGGCGCAGATCGTCATGTTCCTCAGCCTCGGCCTGCTCGTGTTCCCCAGCCAGCTCGCCGACGTGGCGCTGGAGGGCACGGCGATCGCGTTCGTGCTCGCCTTCGTGGCGCGGCCGCTGGCCGCCCTGGTGGCGACGCTGCCCTTCGACTTCGACATGCGCGAGCGCCTGGTCCTGGGCTGGGCCGGGCTGCGCGGCGCCATCCCCGTCGTGCTGGCCACGTTCCCGGTGATCGCGGGGGTGGGGGAGGGGCTGGAGATCTTCAACCTCGTGTTCTTCGCCGTGCTGCTGTCCACGGTGCTGCAGGGCGCGACCTTCGAGCCCCTGGCCCGCGTCCTCGGCGTGACCACCGACGAGCCCGCGCTCCCGCGCCCCCTGACCGAGCTGGGGACGGTGCGCCGGATGGGCGCGGAGGTGCTCGAGCACGAGATCCGCGAGGGGGACGCGGTGGTCGGGACCCGGGTGCGCGAGCTGGGCCTGCCGCGCGACGCCGTGGTCAACCTGATCGTGCGCGAGGAGCAGGCGGTCCCGCCGCGCGGATCGACCCGGCTGCGGACCGGGGACCGCCTCCACATCCTCGTCCGCCAGGAGGCCTCGCTGGACATGCCGACCCTGGTCGAGCGCTGGCGCGCCGGGCCCGCCGGGCCGCAGCCGCGGCCCGTCCCGCCGCCGCTGGGGCGCCGCGCCGTCTTTCGCTCGGGCCCGTGGCCGCCCGACGCCGACGACGCCGGGCGCCCGCGCGAGGTCGCGGGGCAGGCGGTGGTCGACCTGCTGCGCATCCGGCGCGACGTGCCGGGGGCCCTGGCCGTCCTGGCCGACGGCCGCTATGCGGTCACGGGCCCGGTCATGGCCATCGGCGGGCGCGACGACGTGACCCAGTGGGCGCGCCGGCGCGTGCGCGAGGCGGAGGAGGACGAGCGCGCATGGCTGCAGAACGTGATCGGCGCGCTGGCCGCCGACTCCCACGGCCGTCCCTCGTAAAAAGGCTGGCAGGGAGTACCTTAACCGGAACATGGAGCAGCGCAGCGTCGCCGTCGAGGCGGTGTTCGAGCCGGTTTCGCCGCCGACGACCTTCGAGGAGACGGTCGAGCGCCTGGGAAAGGCGATCCGGCTCGGCCTGCTGGCCCCGGGGAGCCGGCTGCCGCCCGAGCGCGAGCTGGCCGCCCAGCTGGGGATCTCGCGCTCCACTCTGCGCCAGGCCCTGACCACGCTCGTGCAGACCGGGCACCTCCTCTCGGTCCGCGGGCGCTCCGGCGGCACCTTCGTGGCCGACGAGCCTCCGCTGGCCTCGAGCGACGTGCGCCGCCCGTCGCCCGCTCGCATGCGGGCCATCCTCGACTACCGGGTCGCCGTGGAGACCGGCGCGGCCCTGCTGGCCGCCGAGCGCGGCCGGCCCAAGGACCTGGACCGGCTGCGCGGCTGCGTGGACAAGATGGCCTCGGCACAGCGCTTCGACACCTACCGCCGCGCCGACATGCGCTTCCACATCGCGGTCGCCGAGAGCGCGCAGTCCCCGCGCCTGGTGGCGGCGATGACCGAGGTCCAGGCGGACATGGGACAGCTGATCGCGCTGATCCCGCACCCGGACACGGTGCTCACGCGGTCCAACGCCCAGCACGGCCGTCTGGTGCGCGCGCTGGAGCGCGGCGACGCGTCGCGGGCGGTCCGGATCGCGCGCGAGCACCTGACCGGCACCGAGCACATCCTGGCCGGCCTGATGGCGGCGCCGGGCCCGCGGCGCCGGCGCTGAGCGCGATACATTCGCGCTCCATGACGCTCGACGAACTGCGTGAGCAGGCGGGCCGCGGCGAGGTGGACACCGTCCTGCTCGCCATCGTCGACATGCAGGGGCGCCTCCAGGGCAAGCGCCTGACGGCCGGGCACTTCCTCGACGAGGTGGTCGAGCACAACGCGGAGGGCTGCAACTACCTGCTCGCGGTGGACGTCGACATGACCACCGTCGAGGGGTACGCGATGTCCTCGTGGGACCGGGGCTACGGCGACTTCGTCATGCGCCCCGACCTCGAGACCCTGCGCCCGGTCCCCTGGCTGCCCGGGACCGCCATGTGCCTGGCCGACCTGGAGTGGGAGGACGGCACCGAGGTCGTGGCGTCGCCGCGCCAGATCCTGCGCCGCCAGGTCACCCGGCTGGCCGAGCGCGGCTGGGTGGCGGCCGCGGGGACCGAGCTCGAGTTCCAGGTCTTCAACGAGACCTACGAGGACGCGTGGCGCAAGCGCTACGCCGGCCTGGAGCCGGCCAACCTCTACACCGTCGACTACTCGCTGCTGGGGACGGCGCGCGTGGAGCCGCTGATCCGGCGCATCCGCAACTCGATGACCGGCGCGGGCATGCGGGTGGAGAGCTCCAAGGGCGAGTGCAACCTGGGCCAGCACGAGATCAACTTCCGCTACGGCCCCGTGCTGCGCACCGCCGACGAGCACGCGATCTACAAGAACGGCGCCAAGGAGATCGCTGCGCAGGACGGCCGCGCGATCACGTTCATGGCCAAGTTCGACGAGCGCGAGGGCAACTCGTGCCACATCCACCTGTCGCTCCAGGACGAGGACGGCGGCGCCGTGTTCGACGCCCAGCCCGCGGTGTTCGACCGCTTCCTGGCCGGCCTGCTGGCCGGGATGCGCGAGCTGACGCTGTTCTTCGCGCCCCACGTCAACTCGTACAAGCGCTTCGTCGAGGGCTCGTTCGCGCCCACGGCCGTGGCCTGGGGGCCCGACAACCGCACGTGCTCGCTGCGCGTGGTCGGGCACGGTCCGTCCAAGCGCGTGGAGAACCGCCTGCCCGGCGCCGACGTCAACCCGTACCTGGCGCTGAGCGCGATGATCGCGGCCGGCCTGCACGGGATCGACCGCGAGCTCGAGCTGCCGGCGCCGCTGGACGGCAACGCCTACGTGTCCGACGCCCCGCGCGTGCCCGACAGCCTGCGCGACGCGCGCGACCTGCTCGCGTCCAGCGCGCTCGCCCGCGACGCGTTCGGGGAGGAGGTCGTCCACCACTACCTGAACAATGCGCGCGTGGAGCTGGACGCCTTCGGGCGCGCCGTCACCGACTGGGAACGACTCAGGGGGTTCGAACGTCTATGAGCACCACCGCGCAGCCGCAGGACGCCGACGAGCAGCGCCTGGCCGAGCTGGGCTACCGCCAGGACCTGCACCGCGCCTGGAGCGGCTTCCAGAACTTCGCCATCTCGTTCACGATCATCTCGGTCCTCGCCGGGTGCTTCACGACGTACTACATCGCGTGGAACAACGGCGGGCCCGTCGCGATCTCCTGGGGCTGGCCGATCATCTGCGGCCTCATCCTGCTCGTCGCGTTCTCGATGTCCGAGCTGGTGTCGGCCTACCCGACCGCGGGCGGGATCTACTGGTGGTCATCGGAGCTGGGCGGCAAGGCCTGGGGCTGGTTCACCGGCTGGTTCAACCTCGTGGGCCTGGTCGGCGTCGTGGCCTCGGTCGTCTACGCGTCGGCGCAGTTCGCCAACGCCACGCTCAGCGTGTACGGGCTCGACATCGGGTTCGCGAACTTCGGCGACAGCGAGCACATCCTGCTCGAGACGTTCGGGCTGTTCGTCCTGTTCCTGACGATCCACGCCCTGATCAACATCTACTCCTCGCCGCTGGTCGCCAGGTTCAACAGCATTTCCGTGCTCTGGCACGTCGTGGGCGTCGCGATCATCATCGCCATCCTCATCTTCGTGCCCGACGAGCACCAGAGCGCCGACTTCGTCTTCACCGAGCGCTTCAACAACTCGGGCTTCCACGACGGGCTGACCACCGGCACGTTCTTCTGGTTCTACATCCTGCCGCTGGGCTTCCTGCTGACGATGTACACGCAGACGGGCTACGACGCCTCGGCCCACGTCTCCGAGGAGACGCGCGGCGCCGCCCTGGGCGCGGCCAAGGGCGTGTGGCGGGCGGTCTTCTGGTCGGGGCTGATCGGCTGGTTCGTCCTGCTCGCGCTCACCTTCGCCGCCAGCGACGTCGCGACGATCAACTCGGCCGAGAACGGCTTCGGCGTCGGATCGTCGATCGCCATCCTCGACTCCGCGCTGACGCCGTGGGCGACCAAGGCCTGCCTGGTCATCGCCACCGTGGGCCAGCTGTTCTGCGGCATGGCCTGCGTGACCAGCGCGTCGCGGATGACGTACGCGTTCTCGCGCGACCGGGCGATCCCCGGCTGGCGGCTGTGGACGCGCCTGAACCACCACCGCGTCCCCGCGCTCGCGGTGATCTTCGCCTGCTTCTGGGCCATGGTGATCACGCTCCCGGCGCTCAAGGGCGACGAGAACAACTTCACCTACGCCTTCGCGGCGGTCGTCTCGATCACCGTGATCGGGCTCTACATCGCCTACGTAATCCCGGTGTACCTGCGCTGGCGCCAGGGCGACAGCTTCCGCCCCGGGCCGTGGACGCTGGGACGCAAGTACCGCTGGATCAACCCCGCCGCGGTGATCTGGGTGGCGATCTGCGTGGTCATCTTCTCGCTGCCCCAGGTCCCGGCCGCGGTGCCGTGGAACGACGAGTTCGACTGGAAGTTCGTCAACTACGCGCCGATCACCGTCGGCGTGGTGTTCGCGGCCGTGGGCATCTGGTGGCTGGTCAGCGCGCGCCACAAGTTCACGGGGCCGGTGCGCAACGTCGAGTTGCCGGACGAGGGGCTCGTGGCCAAGCCGGAGGCGTGACGGACACCCTCACGGTCATCGAGCCGGCGACCGAGCGCGAGCTGGCGGGGATCCCGCGGGCCGGGGTCGAGGAGCTCGACGCCGCCGTGGCCCGGGCGCGGGCCGCCTACCCGGCGTGGCGGGCGGTCGCCCCGGGCGAGCGCGCGGCGCTGCTGCGCCGGCTGGCCGGCGCGGTGGAGGAGCACGGCGAGGAGCTGGCCGTCCTGGAGGCCCGCAACGTGGGCAAGCCGATCGCCGACGCGCGCGGCGAGATGCAGATGGTGGCCGACACCCTGCGCTACTACTCGGCGGCGCCCGAGCGGCTGCTCGGCGACACGATCCCGGTGGCCGGCGGCGAGGCGATGACGTTCCGCGAGCCGCTGGGCGTCGTCGGGCTGATCGTCCCGTGGAACTTCCCCCTGGTCATCGCTTGCTGGAAGCTGGGCCCGGCGCTGGCCGCGGGGAACACCGTCGTCCTCAAGCCGGCCGAGCTGACGCCGCTGAGCGCGCTGCGCTTCGAGGAGATCGCGCTGGAGGCGGGACTCCCCGAGGGCGTGGTCAACGTCGTCGCCGGGCCGGGGAGCGTGGTCGGGCGCCGGCTGGTCGAGCATCCCGACGTGGCCAAGGTCGCCTTCACCGGGTCCACCGAGGTGGGGCGGGGGATCGCCGCCGGCGCGGCCGACACGATCAAGCGCGTGACGCTGGAGCTGGGCGGCAAGTCGGCCAACATCGTGTTCGCCGACTCCGACCTCGAGCAAGCGGCCGCCGCGGCGCCGATGGCCGTGTTCGCCAACGCGGGCCAGGACTGCTGCGCGCGCTCGCGCATCCTCGTCGAGCGCTCGGTGCTGGACCGCTTCATGGACGCGCTGGAGGCGGCCGTGGAGGCTGTGCGGGTGGGCGACCCGCTGGACGAGTCCACGCAGATGGGGCCGTTGATCTCCGCGGACCAGCGCGCCTCGGTCGCGGAGTACGTGCAGGACGCGCCGGTGGCCATCCGCGGGAGCGCCCCGGACGGTCCCGGCTACTGGTTCGCTCCGACGGTCCTGTGCCCGGTGGACAACGCCGACCGTGCCGCGCGCGAGGAGATCTTCGGGCCGGTGGCGGCGGTGATCCCGTTCTCCGACGAGGCCGACGCGGTGCGGATCGCCAACGACACCATCTACGGGCTGTCGGGGTCGATCTGGACGCGCGACGGCGCGCGGGCGCTGCGCGTGGCGCGGGCCGTCGAGACCGGGGTGCTGTCGGTCAACTCGAACACCTCGGTCCGGGTGTCCACGCCGTTCGGCGGCTTCAAGCAGTCCGGCGTGGGGCGCGAGCTGGGGCCGCACGCGCTGGACCACTACACCGAGGTCAAGAGCGTCTACTACGCGACGGGAGGCGATTGAGTGGCGGGCCGGCTGGACGGGAAGGTGTGCGTGATCACGGGCGCGGCGTCGGGGATCGGGCTGGACTCGGCCGAGCTGTTCGCCGCCGAGGGCGCGCGCGTGGTCGGCGTGGACGTCGCGAAGGGCGCGCCGGGGGACCTCACGTTCCAGGCCGACGTGTCCGACGAGGACGCCGTGCGGCGGGTGTACGACGGGACGCGAGAGGCGTTCGGGCGCATCGACGTCCTGTTCAACAACGCGGGGATCAACCCGACCGACGACACGTCGGTGCTCGAGACGTCGCTCGAGGCGTGGCAGCGCGTGCAGGACGTCAACCTGCGCAGCGTCTTTCTGTGCTGCAAGCACGGGATCCCGCACCTGCTGGACGCCGGTGGCGGGTCGGTGATCAACACGGCGTCGTTCGTGGCCACCATGGGCGCCGCCGTCTCGCAGATCTCCTACACGGCGTCCAAGGGCGGCGTGCTCGCGCTGTCGCGCGAGCTGGGCGTCGAGTTCGCCAAGCGCGGCGTGCGGGTCAACGCGCTGTGCCCGGGCCCCGTGTCCACCCCGCTGCTGGCGGAGCTGTTCGCCAAGGACGAGGAGCAGGCCGCGCGGCGCCTCGTCCACCTCCCCCCGGGCCGCTTCGCCGAGCCCCGCGAGATCTCCAACGCCGCGCTGTTCCTGGCCAGCGACGAGTCGACCTACGTCAACGCCACCGCGTTCATGGTCGACGGCGGCCTGTCCGGCGCCTACGTGACCGCGGATTAGCGGAACTATCGAGGCTTTCCCTCGCGTGGGCCCAAACTTTGGTCTGGTCGAGTTTGAAAAGGAGCAAACTGGCCAAAGTTTGCTTCCTGAGCTCACCTCGCTCGCCAGGAACATCAGTGCTTTGGTCGTCTGTCCCGACCGGGCCCTACACTGAGCAAAGTGGCACGTCCCAGCCGACAGCAGGTGCTCGCCCGGTTCGACCGGTCCCTACATGACCTGTGGGCCGTGGGCGGGCTGCCGCTACCCATCGAGGCAGAGGGCATCTGGGAAGGTATCTGGCACGAGGAGACGCACCACTCGACCGCCATCGAGGGGAACACCCTGGTTCTGCGGCAGGTCAAGGCGCTGCTGGAGGAAGGGCGCGCGGTCGGGAACAAGGCGCTCCGCGAATACCTCGAGATCGAGGGATACGCCGACGCTGCGAAGTGGGTCTACGCCCAGGCGATTCGTCGGGACTGGTCGGACCGCGGAGCGCCCCCTGACACCATCAACCTGACAGAGCTTCGGCAGATACACCAGCTCGTCATGGACCCGGTCTGGAGCCGTTTTCCGCCGGATGACGCATCTCCGGCCGAAGGGCCGGGGGGCTTCCGCGTTTGCGAGATCAGTCCGCTACGCGAGGGTCTGAGCCCGCCGACCTGGCCACACGTGCCCAGCCATCTGGACGACTGGATGAAACTTGCGACGATGGGACCGCAGGGTGGTCAGCACTTTCTCGAACACCTCGCTGTGGTCCACGCCGCGTTCGAGCGCATCCATCCATTCCGGGACGGGAATGGGCGCGTGGGTCGCTTGGTGATGAATCTGCTCCTGGTGAGGCACGGAGCTCCTCCCGCCATCCTGTACAAGCGCGACCGCCCAAAGTACTTGCGGGCGCTCGGAAAGGCGGACGACGGGGAGCCAGGGGCGCTCGCCGAGCTTCTGGCTCGTGCCGTCCGACCTAGCGTCGAGCGGTTCCTGCTGCCCGCGCTCGCAGGACCGCACCGACTCGTCCCGATTGGATCCCTAACCACCCGGGATCTCTCCCACGTGGCACTGCTCAGCGCAGCCAAGCGCGGGCGTCTCCAGGCAACCCGCATTGGCGGCCAGTGGTATTCGAACAAGAAGTGCGTCGACCGCTATCGCAGCAGTCGCCATCAGGGACGCAAGGCCGCCTGAGGCTTCTCAGCCCGTCAGGGCCACGATCGCGTCGATCTCGACGTCCGCGCCTTTGGGCAGGGCGGCGACGCCGACGACCGCGCGGGCCGGGGGGTCGCCGGCGAAGTGCCGCGCGTAGGCGTCGTTGATCGCCTCGAACGCGTCCATCTTCGTGGTGTAGACGGTCATGCGCACGGCCTCGCCGAGCTGCGTCCCGGCCGCGGCGCACACGATCGACAGGCTCTCCAGGCAGCGGCCCGTCTGCACGCCGGGGTCCTCGCCGACCAGCTCGCCGCTCTCGGGGTCCAGCGGGAGCTGTCCCGAGCAGAACAGCAGCCCGCCCGCCTTCACGGCGTGGGAGTAGGGGCCGATGGCGGCGGGCGCGCCGAGGGCGGTGACGACCTCGCGGTGGTGGGACATCGAAGGCGGTTCCTCCTGGTCGGATGAGCGGATCGGAGCGGGGTAGCCTGACAGGCGATGGCCAACGCCCTCTCCGACGAGACCTCTCCCTACCTCCTCCAGCACAAGGACAACCCCGTGAACTGGCGCCCGTGGGGGCCCGAGGCGCTGGCCGAGGCCCGCGAGCGCGACGTGCCGCTGCTCGTCTCGATCGGCTACTCGGCCTGCCACTGGTGCCACGTGATGGAGCGCGAGTCCTTCGAGGACCCCGAGGTGGCGGCGTACATGAACGAGCGCTTCGTGCCGGTCAAGGTCGATCGCGAGGAGCGCCCCGACGTCGACGCGATCTACATGGACGCGGTCCAGGCCATGACCGGCCGCGGGGGGTGGCCGCTCAACGCCTTCGCCACGCCCGAGCAGGTGCCGTTCTTCGCCGGCACGTACTTCCCGCCCGACTCGCGCGGCGGGATGCCGAGCTGGCGGATGGTGCTCGAGGCGGTGGCCAAGGCGTGGGACGACCGGCGCGACGAGATCCGGGCGGGCGGCGAGCGCATCGTGGAGCGCCTGCGTGGCGGCGCGCTGCTGAAGCCGTCCCGCCAGCCGATCCATCCGGGCGCGGTGGACGCGGCGCTCGACGGCCTGCGCGCGGCCTACGACCCGGTCAACGGCGGCTTCGGCGGGGCGCCGAAGTTCCCGCCGGCCTCGCCGATCGAGCTGCTGCTCGCCCGCGGCGAGACGGAGATGTCGCTGGGCACGCTGCGCGCGATGGCCGCCGGCGGGATCTACGACCAGGTCGGCGGCGGGTTCTCGCGCTACGCGGTGGACGCGACCTGGACGGTCCCGCACTTCGAGAAGATGCTCTACGACAACGCGCTGCTGGCCCGCGCCTACCTGCACGGGTTCCTGGTGTCGGGGGACGCGGCGCTGCGCCGGGTGGTCGAGGAGACGCTGGACTGGGCGCTGCGCGAGATGCGCGGGCCCGAGGGCGGGTTCCTCAGCGCGCTGGACGCCGACTCCGAGGGCGTCGAGGGCAAGTACTACGTGTGGACGGTGGACGAGCTGCGCGAGGTCCTGGGGGACCGCGCGGACGACGCGATCGCCTGGTTCGGCGCCACCGAGCGCGGCAACTTCGAGCCGCACGGCGCGAACGTCCTGGAGGCGCGGGGCCCGCGGCCCGACGACGCGGACTTCATTCGCGAGGCGCTGTACGCGGCGCGCGAGGAACGGGTGCGCCCGGGCCTGGACGACAAGCGCCTGACGGCGTGGAACGCGCTGATGGTGGCGGCGCTGGCCGACGCCGGGGCGGCGCTGGAGCGCCCGGACTACGTGGCGGCGGCGGTGCGCGCCGCGGAGTTCCTCGTGGGCGAGCTGCGCGACGGGCGCGGGCGGCTGCTGCGGACCTGGAAGGACGGCCGCGCGCGGCTGGACGGCTACCTCGAGGACCACGCGTACACCCTGGAGGCGCTGCTGACGCTGTACGAGGCGACGTTCGATCCCCGCTGGTTCGGGGCGGCGCGCGAGCTGGCCGACGTCATGGTGCAGGCCTTCGGCGACCCCGAGCACGGCGGGTTCTTCACCACGGCGTCCGACCACGAGGAGCTGGCCGCCCGGCGCAAGGACCTCGAGGACACGCCGGCCCCGTCCGGCTCGTCCGCCGCCGCCTACGGCCTGCTGCGCCTGGCCGCGCTGACCGGCGAGCACGAGTACGAGCGCCAGGCCGTCGGCGTCCTGCGCCTGGTCCACGAGCTGGCGCCCCAGCACCCCCAGGCGTTCGCCCACCTGCTCCAGGCGCTGGCGTTCCACACGTCGCCGGTCCGCGAGGTCGCCCTGGTCGGCGAGCACCGCGAGGCGCTGGAGCGCGCCGTGCGCACCGCCCACCGCCCGTACGTGGTGCTGGCCGGAACGTCCGGCGACGCCGGCGGCGTCCCGCTGCTCGAGGGCCGCACCCCCGTCGACGGCCGCGCCGCCGCCTACGTCTGCGAGCGCTTCGCCTGCCAGCGCCCGGTGACGGACGCGGAGGAGCTGGTCGCGCTGCTGGGCTGATACCGGTGGGTCGTTTGTACCGCCTACATAGCCGTATGCTCCAGGCATGGCGGCCAAGCACCGCGTGTACACCTCGCTCGACCCCGAGCTAGCGGACGCGCTGGAGCTTGCCGTCGAGGGCGGGCTGGTAGAGGCCGGGGCCTCGCGATCCGAGCGGCTCCACGCGCTCGCCGTGTTCGCGAAGGAGCAGCTCGTCGAGCAAAGCGACCTCAGCGAGCGCACCGCCGCTTACGACGAGATCGTTGGCGACGAGGAGCGCGCGGCGGTCATCGACGCGTCGGTCCTGGCCGCCGTCGAAAAAGGCATTCTCTGAGCGGTGCCCGTGCCCGGGGGCTGGGTCGTGTCGGGCGACCTCTACCTGACGGCCTACGGCAGCATGGACCAGACGCCGCCCGATCCCGCGCGGTATCCCACCGAGCTCAGCGACGAGGAGAGCGCCGAGATCGCGCGCCGGCAGCGCACGACGTTCACGCTGGCCTAGGAGATCGCGAAGACGACCGCGACGCCGGCGCGTACGCGCGACGTCCCCGGGCGAACCGGCGTGAAAGGCATGCGGCGTCGTTCGAAGCCGCCTGCCGGGAGCGAGAGCGACGGCAACGGCGGCGTGGGCGCCGGTGGCGCGCCTGTCTCCCGAATGCTGACGGGTGCCCCCAGCGTCACGCCGGCCTCCGCGGCGAGGCGCTGCGCCTTCTCGCGGGCACCCTGAAACGCCGTGACCAGCGTCCTTCGGTACACGGCCTCGGCGTCCGAGGACGAGAACACGGGACCGCTCAGGCCGGTCGCCCCGCCGGCGATCGCGGCGTCGATCACCTCTCCCGACCGCCCGACGTCGCGCACCGTCACGCCGATGCTGTTGGTGGAGACGTATTCGACGATCCGGCGAGTCGAACGCGGCGCCGCGGGCCGCGTCGACCGGAAGACCGAGATCGTGGAGGTCATCACGTCGTCCGCGGCGACGTTCGCCCCCCGAACGCGCGCGATTACGCGGCGCACTCGGGCGGAAGTGGCCCGCAGGGCCGCGTCGGCGGTCGGCCGCCGGGTCTGCACCCCGAACGTGAACCGCGCGAGGTCGTTGGGGACGACCGATGCGGCGCTTCCCGAAACCGTGATCGTGCGGGCCTGCTCCTGCGCGCCGGCCGGCCCGGCGGGCCCGAGCACCAGCCCCGATGCAGCGACCAGGGCCACTCCAAGCGAGCGAATCGACATGCCTCTCCTCCCATCGACTCCCCCTGCTCGAACAACGCCGAGGCCGGCGCATTCGTGATCGTCGGTGCGCAGAAACGGAACACAGCCGCGGTCACATGCGCGAACTACGTGAGCGATATGCGAAAGTACGGCTTCCGATGGAAGGGGCGGTAGAGAGCGATGGAAGTTCGTTTGTCTTTCACGGTTGCTGAGCACGGCCGGCTCGCCCAGAACGGCGAGGTGTTCCTGCGCGCGTTCATGGCCACGCTCCCGGAGGGCGGGCCTTCTGTGGCCCAGAATGTCGCGTCGGGCGCGTTGACGGTCACGTTCGCGCTCGATGCGGTCGACGCCCGGGACGCCGTCGAGCGCGGTGTCCGCGTCTTCGCGGACGGGGTCCGGGCGACGGAGCTGCCGCCGACGGAGGTCCTCGCCATCGAGTCGTGCTCGATTGACGAGGACTCTCGGGAGCACGCCGCCCGGCGCGAGCCTGCAACCGTCTGAGCACGCCCAGCCTAGCCCTTCTGGCAGACCCGCAGCTGGAGGTACGGCGCGTTCGTGCCCGCCACCGAGCCGGCGTTGGCGACGGTGATCCCGCTCGCGCTCGGTTGGGGTCCGTGGGCGGTTGTGTAGATACTCCCCCTGCCGTAAAGCAGACCGAAGTCGCCGGTCTCCGCGCCGGTCACTGACCTGATGGTGTGACTGTGGCCGGGGTCTGTCACGGGGTGGGCGTGCCGACCGACCGGCCGGTCCTCCTGGTTGCCGAGAGGGGTTCCCGAGGTGCCCCCGAGCGTCCCTCCCGCCGGGACGCCGACGAGGTACCTGCCCTGAGCAGCGACGAGCTCGGACCACCCGGTGGGACAGCTTGCGAGGTTGAAGAACATCACGCCGCCCGCGGGCGCAGTGGCGTCTTGGCCGGCGGTCCCCTGGCCCCCCTGTGGCCCCTGTGGCCCCTGGGGTCCGGTCGGCCCAGACGACCCGCGCAGTCCACGAATCCCCTGTCGGTTCCAGGACACCTTGCGCTCGGTGCGCAGACAGCGCGTGCGCGCGCCGACCGCGCGCATGTCCCCGCCGACTCGCTTCACGCAGGCGTACAGCCTGGGATTGGCCGGGCGTCGCGCGTCCGACGCCGCGTAGGCGCTGCCGCCAAGAGCCACCGACAGCGCCAGCAGCGCCACATGGTGCTGGCGCACGTACGACAACAGCGTCCCGAACATCGTGCCTCCCCGTGCCAAGCACGCCGCTCCCACGCCGCGCCGATAGATCAGAACCCGGGAGATTAGACGCCCTCAGGACGCGCGTGTCAAAGTCCATGGGGCGGCATGCGGCGCGTCGATTTGACGCCACTCCGCGCACCACTTTGCGGAGTGGCGACCGTAGCTTGGCCCCGCGGTGGCTAAGCTCCTGAATCAGAAGCAGGCGGGTATCGACCCGCACAGCCTATGAGCGTCAACGCCACACGCGAGCTGACCGTGCGCGTCCACGAGGGGGACGACGGGTGGTTGTGGGCTGAGGTCCGCGAGCTGCCAGGTTGCTTTGCCAGCGGCCGGACCCTCGACGAGTTGCGCGAGGCGTTGGAGGAATCCATCTCGCTCTCTATGACCGACGACGCGGAGGTGGGCGCGGGCGCGGCAGACGCGCCTCGTAGCGCGCTGCGTGTCGGCGAGATGCGGGTGACGGTCCCGGCTTAGCCCTACTGCCGCAGGGCGAAGCGGCGCTCGCGCAGGACGTGCATCTGGCGCCAGAGGCTGCGCATGGCGCGGCGGCGGGCGACCGACGGCTTGCGGCCGAGCGCGGTGAGGCGCTCCTGGAGGTACTGGCGGGCGCGGAGGTCGAGCATCCGGATCGAGCCGGGGCTGCGGCCCAGGACGTCGGCGATCTCCTCCAGCGACAACCCGATCAGGTAGCGCAGGGTGATGACCTGGCGCTGGGGCAGGGGGAGACGCTCGATGAACAGCGTTACCTCGCTGTCGGACATCCAGGCCAGCGTGGACTCGACCGTCGCGACGTCCGCCGGGCCCGAGGCCGGTCGCCGCGGCATCTGGTCGGGGTCGTCGAGCAGCGTCGGGCGGTGCTTCTTGACGTGGTCGATCAGCAGGTTGCGCGCGATGCGGAACAGCCAGGGGCGGAACGAGCGGTGCGGGGCGACCTCGTAGGTGTCGAGGTGGTCCAGCGCCTTGAGGAACACCTGCTGCGTCAGGTCCTCGGCCTCGTCGCGGTCGCGCAGCGACATGCGCAGGTAGCCGTAGACGCGGTCGAAGTAGCGCAGGTACAGCGCGGCGAACGCCTCGCGGTCGCCCGACTGCGCCCAGGCCACGAGCTCGTTGGTGTCCTCGTCCTCGGCCTCGCGTCCCGGGCGCTCCAGGCGCTGGACGAAGCGCAGTCGCTCGGCGTGGGCGCGCGCCACGCGAGGCAGGGGCGGGGGGGAGACTTCCATCAGCTCGGGGCGGGCGGGGGCGGCGGCGCGGCCCCGGTCCCCATTCGCGCGCCCCTCGCGCCAGCGGCGGTCCACGACGACCATCACGGACCGGTCCCGGCGGAAGTGCGCGTGCAGCGGGTCGTGCAGCTCGTCGGCGAGATCCTGCGGAACCAGGCAGTAGATGGGCATCGGAGAGCGCTCGGACAGGATTCGGGTGCGCGACAGCCTCCCATACCTTCAGCGCCCTCTGTGCCGGGTGGTCGCCGTCGCCGGGGCGCCGGAGCGCGTGCGCCGCGGGCCCACCGCCGACCAGGCGCCGGCCAGAACGAGCGCCGCCAGCACCAGGCCGCCGCCGTATCCGGCGCCGGTCGTCCATGCGGAGGGCTGCTCGCGCGAGCGCAGCGCGGTCATCGGCAGCTCGGGCGCTTCGCGCGCGCGCCGCGTCGTCGCCGCGCCGGGCGGCATGGAGGGCGCCGGGGCGATGTCGACGAGCAGGTGCTCCCGCGGGTCCAGGCTCTCCTCCGCCGGGTCCAGCGGCTCGTCGTCGAGGTCGGCGACCGCGGCCGGGGCCACGCCGCCCGCGTCGCGGCGCACGCTGACCTTCGGCGCCGGCGTCGCCTTCGGGGCGCTCGGCGGAACCGGCGAGAC
>DATLOP010000380.1:0-10799 GCA_035536255.1 Solirubrobacteraceae bacterium | reverse complement strand
GCCAGCCGGCGGCCGGCCAGCGCGCGCTCGACGCCGAACGTGACCGACGCCGGGGTGGACAGGTTGAAGCGCACGCGGGTCCCCGTGGGCGCGCGCCCCCGGGTGCGGAAGCGCGACGGCGCGACGCCGAGGCCGGACAGGGCCGGCGCCGTCCCGGCCGGGGTGGTCGTGGGCGGGACCGGCTGGGCCGGCGGGGCGCACGTCTGCCCGGCGGGGCACCACGTCCACTGCAGCAGGATCTCCATGCCCGGCATCCCGTCCTCGCGGCGGCCGGCCCCGCCCATGGGTCCCCGGTCGCTGCCCAGCGCCCCCATGCGCGGGTACCAGAAGCTGGCGTTGACCGAGCCCGGCTGGGTCGACTGGAAGAAGTTGTTGCGCCCCGTGGAGTGCAGGGGCAGGCTGCCCGTCCCCGACACGCCGCTGACCGCGACGTGGTCGGCGGCCAGCACGCCGTTGCTGTCCACGTTGCGCGCCACGAAGAAGTTGGTGGCGAAGTCGGTGATCCCGTTCGGGTTGCCCGGGCCCGGCGCGTTGGGCCGGACGACCGGGCCCTCCTCGACGAAGTAGCAGCAGTAGGTGCCGCCCGTGCCGCCCGGGACGCCACCGTCGCCGCCCTGGTTGCACGTCGTCCCCGAGCACGAGAGCTGGCGCAGGATCACGAACCGGATGAGCGCCGGGTTGGGGCCGGACCGCACCCGGATGTTGACGATGCGACCGGTGGCCGGGACGGAGCTGGTCCGCGGGTCCTGGTTGTAGTCGGTCACCCCGATCACCCCGGTCTGGCGCCAGGTGCAGTCCGGCTGGTTGGAGGGCGTGGGGTAGTAGGTGCCGGTCCCGCCGTCGTCGCCCAGCGCGGGACGCGTCTCGCACCCCAGCGCGACGTTGGGCGGGTTGGTCAGCGGGCTGCCCAGGACCCGGGCCTGTCCGGCCGCGGAGGCCGGGACGGCGAGGGCGAGCCCGAGGAGGACCGGCGCGAGCAGCTTCCGTGCGCTCATCGCGCCCCACACTCGCAGGCGCGCGCCCCGCGGTCAACCGAGCGGCTGGCGGATGACCGGCCGCTTGGCGGCGGCGGCCTCGTCCAGGCGGCGGACCGGCGTGGTGTGGGGCGCGGTCTGCGCCACGGTCGGGTCCTCGCGCGCCTCGCGCAGGATCTCGGCCAGCGTGCCGGCGAAGGCGTCGAGCGTCTCCTTGGTCTCGGTCTCGGTGGGCTCGATGAGCAGCGCCTCGTCGACGAGCAGGGGGAAGTAGACGGTCGGCGGGTGGACGCCGTGGTCGAGCAGGCGCTTGGCCAGGTCCAGGGTCTTGATCTTCAGCTCGCGCTTCATCGGCGCGCCCGACAGGACGAACTCGTGCATGCACAGGCGGTCGTAGGCCACCGGGAGGTACTCGGCGACGCCCTGCTCCCGCAGCCGCGCCAGCAGGTAGTTGGCGTTGAGCACGGCCGTCTCGCTCATCTCCTTGAGGCCCTCCGCACCGAGCGAGCGGATGTAGGCGTAGGAGCGCACGAACACCCCGTAGTTGCCCTGGAAGCCGCGCAGGCGGCCGATCGACTGGGGCCGGTCGTGGTCGAGGTCGAACGTCGGCTCGCCGCCGTTCTGCGGCGCCCGGCGCACGACCTGGGGCCGGGGCAGGTAGGGCTCGATGCGGTCGGACACGGCGATCGGCCCGGCGCCCGGGCCGCCCCCGCCGTGGGGCTGGGTGAACGTCTTGTGCAGGTTGAAGTGCACGATGTCGAACCCCATGTCGCCGGGCCGGCAGACGCCGACGATCGCGTTGAGGTTGGCGCCGTCGTAGTACAGCGTCGCCCCCACCCCGTGGACGATGCGCGCGATCTCCTCGATGTTGGGGTCGAACAGCCCCAGCGTGTTGGGGTTGGTCAGCATCAGGCAGGCCACGTCGTCGTCGGCCTTGGCCCGCAGGTCGTCGAGGTCGATCCCGCCGTCGGGGTTGGACGCCAGCTTGACCAGGTCGTAGCCGGTCATCGTCACCGTCGCCGGGTTGGTCCCGTGGGCGGTGTCGGGCGTGAGGACCTTGTGGCGGCGCTCGCCGCGGTCCTCGTGGTAGGCGCGCGTCAGCAGGACCCCGGCCAGCTCGCCGTGCGACCCCGCGCTGGGCTGCAGCGACACGTGGGGCAGGCCGGCGATCTCGCCCAGGGCGTCCTGCAGGCGCCACATCAGCTCCAGCGCGCCCTGGGCGCGCTTGGGGTCCTGGAAGGGGTGCAGCCGCGCGTTGCCGGGCAGCGCGGCCACGCGCTCGTGGAGCTTGGGGTTGTGCTTCATCGTGCACGAGCCGAGCGGGTAGAAGCCGGTGTCCAGGTCGAAGTTGCGCTTGGACAGGCGGTTGTAGTGGCGCACGATCTCGGGCTCGGACACCTCGGGCAGCCGCGCCGGCTCGTCGCGCAGCAGCGCGGCCGGGATCAGCTCCTCCAGCGCGCGCTCGGGCACGTCGGCGGCCGGCGCGGCGAAGGCGCGCCGGCCGGGCTGGGAGAGCTCGAAGATCGTCTGGGTCATGCGGTCGCCTCGACGGATGCCCGCTCCGCCGCCACCGCGCGGCCCAGGACGTCGGCCAGGCGGTCGACGTCGGCGCGGGAGCGCTGCTCGGTCAGCGCCACCAGCAGGCCGTCGTCGTCCAGCGGCAGGCCGGGGTTGACGCCCTCGGCCGCGCAGCGCTCGACCACGGCGGCCACCGGGGCGTCCAGCGTCAGCGCGAACTCGCGCACGACCGGGCGCTCGTGGGCCAGGAAGACCCCGGGCAGCGCGGCCAGCGTCTCGCGGGCGTACGCGGTGCGCCGGGCCAGCAGCTCGCCCAGCTCGACCAGTCCGCGGCGGCCCAGCCAGCTCAGGTAGATCACGCCGGCCAGGGCGTTGAGCGCCTGCGCCGTGCAGATGTTCGACGTCGCGCGCTCGCGGCGGATGTGCTGCTCGCGCGTCTGCAGCGTGAGCACGAAGCCGCGCTTGCCGTCGACGTCGCGCGTCTCGCCGGCGATGCGCCCCGGCATCTTGCGCAGGAAGGCCTCGGCGGCGCAGAAGAAGCCGAATGACGGCCCGCCGAAGTCCAGGCGGTTGCCCAGCGGCTGGCCCTCGCCGACCGCCACGTCGACGCCGCACTCGCCGGGGGGCTTGAGGATCCCCAGCGCGATCGGGTCGCACGCGCACACCACGACCGCGCCGGCGTCGCGGCCCGCGGCGCTCAGCGCGCCGAGGTCCTCGACCGCGCCGAGGAAGTTCGGCTGCTGCAGGAAGACCGCGCCCGTGTCCTCGTCGATCGCCTCGGCCAGCGCCGCGGCGTCGGTCGCGCCGGCGGACAGCGGCACCTCGACGATCTCCACGCCCCAGCCGGCGGCCGTGGTGGCCAGCGTCTCGCGCGAGTGCGGGTGCACGCCCTCCGACACCACGAAGCGCGCCCGCCCGTTGTGCAGCTTGGCCAGGTAGCCCGCGGCGGCGACCGCGCTCGGGCCCTCGTAGACCGAGGCGTTGGAGACCGGCAGCCCGGTCAGCTCGCTCATCGCCGTCTGGTACTCGAACATCACCTGCAGCCCGCCCTGCGAGATCTCGGGCTGGTAGGGCGTGTACGGCGTCAGGAACTCCGAGCGCTGGACGATCGAGTCGATCAGCGCCGGGACGTAGTGGTCGTACATCCCGCCGCCCAGGAACGACACCTCGTCGTCGGCCGACACGTTGCGCGCGGCCAGGCGACGCAGTTCGGCGAACACCTCCTGCTCGGCGGCGCCCGGCGGCAGGTCGAGCGCCCGGCCCAGCCGGACCCCCTCGGGGATGTCGTCGAACAGCGCCTCGACGGAATCGACGCCGATGGCCGCGAGCATCGCGGCGCGGTCCGCGTCGGTGACGGAGGTGTAGGTGCTCACACCAGCAGGGTAGCCGTCAGGCCAGCGACGACCTGTAGGCCGCGGCGTCCATCAGCTCGTCGCGCTGGGACGGGTCGGAGAGGCGGACCTTGACCATCCAGCCGGCCCCGTAGGGGTCGTCGTTGATGGCCTCGGGGCCGTCCTTGAGCGCCTGGTTCGACTCCACGATCTCGCCCGACAGCGGCGCGATCACGTCGGACACCGCCTTGACCGACTCGACCTCGGTGTATGGCTCCCCGCGCTCGACCGACCTTCCCGCCTCGGGGGGCTCGAAGAACACGACCTCGCCGAGCTGGTCCTGCGCGTACCAGGTGATCCCGAACGTGGCCACGTCGCCCTCTATGCGGGCCCAGTCGTGGTCGGCGTGGTAGAGCAGGTCGTCGGGATAGGACTCCTCGGCCACTAGGCGGCCTCCTTGCCTTTCGGGGGGTACAGGGGCTTCTCGCGAACCTCGGCGGGGCGCGTGCGGCCGCGGACGTCGATCTCGAAGGTCTCGCCGGGACGGGCGCGCTGCGCCGGCAGGTAGGCCATGCCGATCCCGATGCCCAGGCACGGCGACAGCGTCCCGCTGGTCACCACGCCGCCCCCGGCCACGGGGTTGCCCGGGCGCGGGATCCCCTCGCCGGTCAGCGCGAACGGGACGAGCTTCTCGGCCGGTCCGGCCTCGCGCGCCGCGCGCACGGCCTCGGCCCCGATGAACCCGGTCTCCTCCCGGCACGCCCAGCCCAGGCCGGCCTCGATCGGGTCGCGCCCCTCGTCCATGTCGTTGCCGTAGAGGTGGAAGCACGCCTCCAGGCGCAGCGTGTCGCGGGCGCCCAGGCCGGCCGGGGTGGCGCCCGCGCTCGTCAGGGCGTCCCAGACCGCGGGCGCGTCGTCGGGACCGACGATCAGCTCGACGCCGTCCTCGCCCGTGTAGCCGGTGCCGGCCACCAGCATGGGGACGCCGGCCACCGTGCGCTGGCAGCAGTGCATCCGCGGCGGCAGGCGCCCGTCGGTCAGCCCGCCCACCAGCTCGCGGGCGCGCGGGCCCTGCACGGCCAGCATCGCCCAGCTCTCGATGGCGTCGTTGACGTCGGCGTCGTAGCCGGCGGCGTGGCGGCGGAACCACTCGAGGTCCTTGTCGTGGTTGGACGCGTTGGTCACCGTGAGGAAGTGGTCCTCGGCCAGGCGGTAGGTGAAGACGTCGTCGAGGATCCCGCCGTCCTCGCGGCACAGCAGCCCGTACTGGGCGCCGCCCTCGGGGATCTTGCGCACGTCGTTGGAGATCAGGCGCTGGAGCAGGTCGTGGGCCTGGGGCCCGCCGGTCTCGATCTGGCCCATGTGCGAGACGTCGAACACGCCCGCGCCCGTGCGCACGGCGACGTGCTCCTCGCGGATCCCGGCGTACTGGACGGGCATCTCCCAGCCGGCGAAGGGCACCAGCCGGGCCCCGGCCGCGCGGTGGCGATCGTGAAGGGGGGAGCGCTTGAGCGTGTCGGTTGAGGCCACGTCCCCAATCTAGCCTCCGGCGAGCAGCCTGGCCTTCTGGGCCTCGAACTCCTCGTCGGTCAGCGCGCCGTCCTCGCGCAGCCTCTGGAGCAGCTCGAGCTTGCCCAGGAGGTCGGTGGCGGCGGGCGGGGCGCCGGCGGCCACCGTTGGGGAGGGCGCGGGCGCGGAGGCCTCCGCCTCCGGGCGCCGCGTGACCAGCGCGCGGCCGCCCGCGGTGTCCATCCGCCAGTCGGTCTCGAAGGCCAGCGTCTCGCGGTCGGCCGGGTCGTAGGCGACCTCGATCAGGTCGCCGGTGCGCGGCATCGCTGAGAACGGGACGAGCAGGCTGCGGGTCACCGTGTACTCGTCGCCGTGGCGGGGCTTCACCCGGACCGTGACGCGGGTCTGGGCGTTGACGTCGTTGACGACCATGCCCGTCGTCTCCACCGCCTCGATGACGGCCGTCGCGCGCTCGCCGGTCTCGAACAGGCGCTGCTCGTCCTCCATCTTGGCCTTCATCCGGCCGTAGAAGGCGCCGAGGCCGAGCCCCACGGCGGCCCAGATGACGCCGATCATCAGCAACGTCCCGCCCGCGATGGCGCCGCCCGCCCCCAGGCCGGTGACCAGCGAGCCGCTCAGGAGCCCGAGCCCCACCACGGTCAGGACCACCCCCGCGATGGAGAAGAAACCGCCCACGCCGCGCCGGCCGCTCATCCCGTGCGCAGCCTATAGGGGTAAAGGACAACGGCCGTCGCGCCGATGGACAGTTCATCGGAGCCATGGGAGGACATATCCGCCGGGTGCTCCCCAGGGGTGGGACGCTCCCGATAGAGGAGTGGGAGCAGCGACATCGCGCGCTGCTCGTGTTCCTGTGGGCCAACGCCCTCGGCCTCCCGCTGTTCGGGATCCTCGACGGCTACGGGGTCGGCCACAGCCTGCTGCACGCCTCGGGCCTGTTCGGCTTCGCGATCCTGGCCATGGCCCGGCCGCTGGGCCGGATGGGGCGCTCGCTCTGCGTGTCCCTGGGCCTGCTGACCGCCGCGGCGCTGCTCGTGCACGTCACGCACGGGCTGATCGAGGCGCACTTCTACTTCTTCGTGATGATCGGCGCCCTGACCCTGTACGAGGACTGGAAGCCGTTCCTGCTCGCCGTCGCCTACGTGCTGTTGCACCACGGCGCGATCGGGATGCTCGCGCCGACGGACGTCTTCAACCACCCCGGGGGGCTCAGGGAGCCGTGGGAGTGGGCCGCCATCCACGCGCTGTTCGTCGCGGGGGCGGGCGCGGCCGCGGTGACCGCCTGGCGGCTGAACGAGAACGTCCGCGAGAGCATGCTCGCCGCCCAGGCGCTGCTCCAGGACGCGGCGATGATCGACATCCTCACCGACCTGCCCAACCGGCGCCAGCTCATGGCCGACCTCGAGGCGCTGGAGAGCGGCGACGGCGAGCCGGTCGTCCTGGCGATGTTCGACCTCGACGGCTTCAAGGCCTACAACGACACCTTCGGGCACGCCGCCGGCGACGCCCTGCTCACGCGGCTGGGCGGCCGCCTGGCCGACAGCGCGCCCGACCCGGCGCGGGCCTACCGCCTGGGCGGCGACGAGTTCTGCGTGCTCGCCCCGGTCGTGGGGATCGACCCCGAGCCGTTCCTGGAGTCCGCCGCTGCCGCCCTGTCCGAGCACGGCGAGGGCTTCGCCATCGGCTGCTCGCACGGCTCGGTGACGCTGCCGACCGAGACCGCCGACACCGAGGAGGCGCTGCAGCTGGCCGACCGGCGGATGTACGTGCGCAAGACCGGCGGTCGGCCCTCGGCGGGCCGCCAGGTGGGCGACGCGCTGCTGCGCGCCCTGGAGGCGCGCCATCCCGACCTCGGCGATCACCTCGGCGGCGTCGCGGGCTGGAGCGAGGCGGTCGCGCGCCGGCTCGGGCTCGACGAGGCCCTCGTCCTCCAGATCCGTCAGGCCGCCGAGCTGCACGACGTCGGCAAGGTCGCGATCCCCGACGCCATCCTGCTCAAGCCCGGGGAGCTGGACCCCGACGAGCGCGCGTTCATCGAGCGCCACACGATCATCGGCGAGCGCATCGTCGGCGCCGCCCCGGCGCTGACCCGCGTGGCCGAGCTCGTCCGCTCCTCGCACGAGTGGTTCGACGGCACCGGCTACCCGGACAGGCTGGCCGGCCGGGCGATCCCCCTCGGCTCGCGGATCATCGCGGTCTGCGACGCCTATGACGCCATGGTCTCGCCGCGCCCCTACCGTCCCGACGCCAAGTCGCCGGTCGAGGCGCTGGCCGAGCTGACGGCCTGTGCCGGGACTCAGTTCGACCCGGGCATCGTCTCCGCCTTCGTCGCCGTGATGGCCCACTCGCGGGCCACCGACGCGTCGTCGCCCGCCGTCGCCTAGTGACCTGAGTCAGAGATCCGCTGGCAGTAGGAGGCGAGGCTGTCGAGGATCTCGTCTGCGCTCTTGTGCCAGACGTAGGGCTTGGGGTCGTCGTTCCAGCCTGTGATCCAGGTGCGGATCGAGGCAACGAGGTCGCGGACCGAGCGGTGGGCCGAGCGCTTGATCCACTTCGTCGTCAGCTCGGCGAACCAGCGCTCGACGAGGTTCAGCCACGAGCTGTAGGTAGGCGTGAAATGGAGCGTGAAGCGCGGGTGGCGCACGAGCCAGCGCTGGATCGAGGGGGTCTTGTGGGTGGAGGAGTTGTCGAGCACGACGTGGACGTCGAGGTGTGCCGGTACCGAGCGCTCGATCAGGTTTAGGAAGCGGCGGAACTCCTCGGCGCGGTGGCGTGGCGTCATGTCGGCGATGACCTGGCCCGAGGCGACGTCGAGCGCGGCGTAGAGGTTGGTGGTGCCGTTGCGCATGTAGTCGTGGGTGTGGCGCTCGGACACGCCTGGCATCAGCGGCAGCACCGGCGCCGAGCGGTCGAGCGCCTGGATCTGGGACTTCTCGTCGACGCACAGCACGACGGCGGCATCGGGTGGGTTGAGATAGAGCCCGACGATGTCACGGACCTTGTCTATGAACTGCGGGTCGGGCGAGAGCTTGAACGCCTCGGTCTGGTGGGGCTTTAGCCCGAAGGCCCGCCAGATGCGGCTGATCGAGGTCTGGCTCATCCCCGTCGCGGCCGCCATCGAGCGCGTCGACCAGTGCGTCGCGTTCGCCGGCTGCTCTTCGAGCGTCTTGACGATCACCCGCTCCACATCCTCATCGCCGATCGAGCGCGGCTTGCCCGGACGCGGCTCGTCATGCAGCCCGTCCAGGCCGCGCTCAGCGAACCGCCCGCGCCAGCGGCCTACCGTCGAGGCAGTGCAACCCAGCCGCGCCGCGATCTGCCTGCTCGACTCACCCTCGGCCGCCGCCAACACGATCCGGCAGCGCAGCGCGAGCGCCTGCGCGCTCTTCGGGCGCCGCGCCCACCGCTCGAGCACCTCGCGCTCCCGCTCGGCCAGCACTACCTCTGCACGCTTGGGCATGGCTTGCCTCCCATCGTCGCGGTTGATGACGATGGACTTCGCCGCCCAGCCTGATGTGCCTGCGGACTAAAGACTCAGGTCACTAGCCGCGGCTAGGAGTCGCGCAGGAACGACGGGATGTCGATGTCGTCATCGGAGATCTCCAGGGAGCTCCGCTGACGATCGTCCACCCGGGGACCGCGGTCGGGGGCGCGCTGGCGCACCTGCCGGGTCGAGCGGGCCCCCCGGCCCGTGAGGTGGTGGAAGCCCGTGGCGATCACGGTGACGCGCACCTCGTCCTGCATGTTCTCGTCGATCACGGCGCCGAAGATGATGTTGGCGTTGGCGTCGGCCGCGGCCGAGATGATCTCGGCCGACTCGTTGACCTCGAACAGGCCGAGGTCGCGGCCGCCGGTGACGTTGAGCAGGATCCCCGAGGCGCCCTCGACGGGCTCCTCGAGCAGCGGGCTGGAGATCGCCTGCTTGGCCGCCTCGGCGGCGCGGCTCTCGCCGCCCGCGGCGCCGATGCCGATGAGCGCGGTCCCGGCGTCGCTCATCACCGTGCGCACGTCGGCGAAGTCCAGGTTGATGAGGCCGGGGATCGTGATCAGGTCGGTGATGCCCTGGACGCCCTGGCGCAGGACGTTGTCGGCCTCGCGGAAGGCGTCGAGGATGCTCGTGCGCCGCTCGACGACGGCCAGCAGCTTCTCGTTGGGGATGACGACGAGGGTGTCGACCTCCTCGCGCAGGCGCTCGATGCCGTCCTGGGCCTGGTCGGCGCGCTTCTGGCCCTCGAACTCGAACGGGCGCGTGACGACGCCGACGGTGAGGGCGCCGATCTCGTTCTTGGCGATGTCGGCGATGACCGGGGCGGCGCCCGTGCCGGTGCCGCCGCCCTCGCCGGCCGTGACGAAGACCATGTCCGCGCCCTTGAGCGCCTCCTTGATCTCGTCGCGCGACTCGCTGGCCGCGCCCAGGCCCACGTCGGGGTTGGCGCCGGCGCCGAGGCCCTTGGTCAGCTCGTGGCCGATGTTGAGCTTGATGTCGGCGTCGCACATCTGCAGCGCCTGGGCGTCGGTGTTCGCCGCTATGAACTCGACGCCGCGCAGGCCGGCGTCGACCATCCGGTTGACGGCGTTGGTGCCTCCGCCGCCGACTCCGACGACCTTGATGACTGCTAGATAGCTGCCGCTCTCCATGGAACTGTCCGACCCTCCAGCTAGGGTTCAGCGTTGGGGTCCGTGCGACGTCCTGCGGATTTGGCGCACGTTACGGTGAACCTTCGCGTTCGTCAATGACGCAACAAGCGTTGCACCCTACCGCCTGAGACGGCCCCGGATCGGTGTCTAGTCTCAAGCTCGCCTTGAGGCTGTGCCCGAGCTCAACCCGGGGTTGAGGGTTCTCGGAAGCGGTCTCCGTCCCTTGGGAAGCGGACCGTCGGACGGCTATTCGCCCGCATCGGAGTCGCCGGAGGCGGACTCGCCCTCGCCGGACGCGGCGTCGCCGGAGTCGGTGTGGACGTGGGTGGAGGCGGCGTCGCCGGAGTCGGTCTCGCCGTCGGTGGAGGCGGCGTTGCCGGCGTCGGTGTGAGCGTGGGTGGAAGCGGCCTCGCCGGAGACGGTCTCGCCGGCGGTCTCGGCGGTCTCGCCGGAGGCGGCTTCGCCTTCGCCGGCCGCGGCCTCCTCGCCGGTCGTGCCAGCCGTCTCCTCGCCCGCCGCCGCGCCGTCGAGGGCGGGAGCGGCGGTGGGGTCGTCGAAGCGGCCGGCCACCGGGCGCTCGGGGATGCGCACGTCGAGGTAGGTCGCCCCGGCGGCGCGCGGGTCGCCGAGGACGCGCGAGATCGCGATCCACTTCGCCCGGGCCCGCGTGGCGTCGCCGAACTGGACCATGGGGCCGTTGCGCAGGGTGACGCGCAGGCCGTCGGGCCCCGGCGCGACGTCGGCCACGTACGCGCGCAGCGCGCGGGGCGCGGCGCCGACGATGGCCACGGCGTCGCGGCCGCGGCGGCTC
>DATLOP010000379.1:0-2305 GCA_035536255.1 Solirubrobacteraceae bacterium | reverse complement strand
GTCGGCGATCTGCGCGCCAGGCTCCTCGACGCCGTGCCTGTCGAGCTGCGCCACCGCGCCGTCGCGGCGTACACGCTGCTCCTGCCGGAGACCGGTGGGACCGCCGACCTCGTGCCCCTCGCGCACGTCGGCGACAACCCGTACGCGATCAACGTCGTCCTCGAGCCGGAAGTCGAGGAGTGGAAGATCCGGCGCTCGCTCGACATGATCGCGGAGGCCGGCTTCGGCTGGATCAAGCAGCAGGTCGTCTGGGCCGAGATCGAGTCGCCAGCGAAGGGACAGTTCGTCAACCAGGCGACCGGCGGTGACAGCTGGCGCAAGTACGACCGCATCGTCGAGCTCGCCGCCGAGCGCGATCTGCGCGTGATCATGCGCGTGGACACCTCGCCGGTCTGGGCCCGACCAGGCAACCCGAAGCTCGAGACGCCGCCCGAGAACGCGTGGGACTACGCGGAGTTCCTCGGGAAGCTAGCGCGGCGCTACCGCGGCCGCGTCGACCACTTCCAGATCTGGAACGAGCCGAACTTGCCCTTCGAGTGGGGCGACCGCGCGCCTGACCCGCGCGAGTACCTGCTGCTGCTGCGGGCGGCCCACGGCGCGATCAAGCTCGCCAACCCCGACGCCGTCGTCATCAGCGCCGCGATGGCCCCGACGACCGAGCTATCCGAGAAGGGCATCAACGAGCTGGTCTTCCTGCAGCGCCTGTACGACGAGGGCGCGCGCGGGTACTTCGACGTGCTGGGCGCCAACGCCTACGGCCTCCGCTCCGGCCCCGACGACCGCCGCGTCGCGCTCGACCGCGACGTCAACTTCAGCCGCCCGATCCTGGTGAGGCGGCTCATGGTCCGCAACGGCGACGCCGGCCGCCCGATCTGGGCCTCCGAGGTCGGCTGGAACGCCGCGCCGCACGAGCACCCCGGCGCGCGCATCTTCGGCGTCGTCGACCGCGAGCTGCAGGCGCGGTACAGCGCGCGCGCCTACGAGCGCGCCCAGGCGGAGTGGCCGTGGATGGGAGTGATGAGCTTGTGGCACTTCCGCCTGGTCGCGCCGGAGGGCCCGCGGCTGCCGCAGTACTTCTTCAACGCGGTGCGCGATGACTTCACGCCCGAGCCGCTGTACGAGGCGATGAAGGAGCGCACCCGCCAGCCGCACCCCCTCGAGCGCGGCTTCCGCCAGGAGGACGACTGGCGCATCGAGTGGCGTGGCGGCTGGCGGCGGCAGGACGATCCCCGCGCCGTGCTGCGCGGTTACGCGGAGTCCTCCACCGCCGACGCCGGCTTCGCGCTCCCGTTCCGCGGCGCCGACCTGGAGATGGTCGTCGCGCGCGCCCCCGACGGGGGCCAGCTGCGCGTGCAGGTCGACGGCGGCGCGCCCGTCCTCGTCGAGGGCGGCGGACGCGAGGAGTGGGGCGCGCGCGTTCCTATCGCCACCGGGCTCGCCGATGGCTGGCACGTCCTCGAGGCGGCGGTCGTCGACGGGCGCCCCGTGCGCGTCGATGGCTTCGTGGTCGACCGACGGACGCTCTCTCCGGGGTGGGTCGGTGGCCTGCTGCTCGGCAGCGGGCTCGCGGCCCTCGGCGCGGCAGTGGTGGCGTCGCGACGCCGGGCCGCGCCGTGACGCTGGCGGCCGCGCGGGCCGCGCTCCTCGTCGCATGGGCGGCCCGGCTCTACCGGCTCGACGCTCAGAGCTTCTGGTACGACGAGGGGACGTCGGTCACGGTCGCCCCACGCGACCTCCAGACGATCCTGGCGAACGCGGCCGCGGACATCCATCCCCCGCTGTACTACCTGCTGCTCCACTACTGGGTCGGCGCGACCGGCACGAGCGAGTGGGCCCTCCGGCTGCTCTCGGTCGCCTTCGGGCTGCTGACCGTCGCCGTCGTCTACCGGCTCGGTCGGGACGTGCTCGGTCCCGCCGGCGGCGTCGCCGCGGGGCTCATCGCGGCCCTCGCGCCGCTGGCGGTGTGGTACAGCCAGGAGGCGCGGATGTACGCGCTGGCCGCGCTGGCTGGCGCCGCGGCTACCCTGGTGCTTCTCCGCGCGCTAGCCCGCGGCGGTCGGTCCCTTTGGGCCTGTTACGGGGCGTTGATCGCCGTGACGCTGTACTCGCACTACTTCGCGGCGACGATCCCCCTCGCCCATACGCTCTTGGTCGCGGGGCACTGGCGCCGGCAGGTCGTGGTGCCCTGGCTGGCCGTTGCCGCCGCGGCCGGGCTGGCGTTCCTGCCGTGGTTCGCCCGCACGCTCGGCCAACTGACGGGCTGGCCGGCCACCGCGCCGCCCTACGGCCCCGCCGAGCTCGTGAG
>DATLOP010000378.1:0-14764 GCA_035536255.1 Solirubrobacteraceae bacterium | reverse complement strand
GAACGCGCCAACCAGCAAAGAGGGCAGGACGACCTGACGCCGCTGCCCGACCACCTCACGCCCCACTCGCTGCGGCGCACCTTCGCCTCGCTCCTGTTCGCCCTCGGCCGCTCAGCCCCCGAAGTCATGGACCAGCTGGGCCACACCGATCCCAAGCTGACCCTCCGCATCTACGCCCGCGCGATGCGACGCGACCCGGGCGAGAACGAGCGCCTCCAGGCCCTCGCCGGCGCCAGCTTTTGGGCACCAATGGGCACTGGAGCCCAAATCGAGGCCGACGAGCCGCCGTCCGACCCGATCCCGACGAAGCAAAACCCCCGCCGTAGCAGGGGTTCCACCGATGGGCGCGGCTGGGCTCGAACCAGCGACCTCTCGCGTGTGAAGCGAGCGCTCTCCCACTGAGCTACGCGCCCGGGAGTCGGGTCATTCTAGGGCTGCGACAACTCTCACCGGCTCGCCGTTGGCCGTCAGCTTGACGTCGATGTTAGGCGAGGTCCCTGATCCTCGCGGCGTCAACGGGAGGCCGCATGCTCGGCCGCCCGCGCGAAGCTGGCCACCCTTGCCACGAGCGCGTTGTAGCGGCTGTGCGGAGCCGGGTCGGTTCGGGTCAGGAGGGCGTAGAGGCGGTGCGCCGACCGCCCGTCCGGGCCCGCCGGCACTTCGAAGCCGAGCGCGCGCAGGCGGGGCGCGGCCATGGCTACGAGGAGGGCGGCCTCGGTCTCCCGCCCGGCCCGCAGGTCCTCGAGCCCATGGTCGATCAGCTCGGCGCCCGGTAGATCCCGCGGAATGTCGCCCACAAGGGGATGGTAGTGCGGCGTTAGGCGCGCTACGCTGACCGCGGACCGTGCTAGGCGGGGAGGTAGCGGTGCCCTGCACCCGCAATCCGCTCTAGCGGGGCCGAATTCCCTCTCGAGGGGCTCCGGCTCTCGGGTCAGCGCGCCGGTGAAGGCGTCGATGGCCGGGTCCCGCGCGATGCAGGCCCGTGAACCAGGTCAGGTCCGGAAGGAAGCAGCCTTAAGCGGCCCCCTGTAGGCGTAGCGGGTACACCCGTGCCGGAGCCACCGCCGGCGAGAGCGGCTCGCGAGCCCGTCTCGACGGAGGGTGCACGGTCCGTTCTTCCTCGCGTGCGTGATTTCAAATACTGGGGTTGCAACCCCAGGGCGCCGCGGGGGAGGATGTGCGGGATGCCACGGATCGGCACGCTCGTGCTCGTCGCAGGGTGCCTGACGGCTCTGCTCCTCCCCGCCAGCGCTCCCGCGGCGCTGCGGGCGAAGACCTCGGTCGTGACGGCCGGCGGCGCGTCGCGCCTGGTGGTCAACCTCACGAGCACGACGCCCCTGACCGTCCGGACGCGGCCGCGCTCGGTCCGCGTGCGGGTGGGGCAGCGGTTCTACGCGCTCGGGCGCGTGCCCGGCGCCCGCGCCACGGTCGTCAGCGCCGGCGTCTGGCGCAGCGCCGCCTACCGCGGCGCCGCCGGCCTCGCCGTGGCCCGGCTGGTCGGCAGGCCCGTGCGGGTGCTCGCCACCTCCCTGGCGGGGACGGCGAACCTCGCCTCGATCGCCAGGCGGCCGCCGGCACCGCCCGGTCCCACCCCGCCCGGCCCGACCCCGCCCGGGCCCACCCCACCCGGTCCGAACCAGCCCTCCGGCCCGACCGGCCTGTTCGAGCCCCCCGGCCGCACGCTCACCGGGCAGGAGACCGTGCCCTTCCTGCAGCGCTACTTCCACAACTCCCGCTTCACCGACTGCCCGAACGGCGGCTGGCCGAACTGCGCCGTGGAGTACAAGTACGTCCACTGCAGCGACGGCGGGTGGCAGTACCACCGCAACACCAACACCTCCGGGGCCGACATCCACTCCTACGGAACCTTCGAGGTCACCGGCGCCACCGTGAACCCCGACGGTTCCTGGGCCGTCGAGTACAACCAGACGGCCTACGGCAGCGGCCGCTTCTACCACTGGGAAGTGGCCACCAACGGCTACACGGTGGGCTACGAGGTCAAGGACGGGCAGCGCAATCCGCTCGGCCCGTACCAGTGGCAGCAGCCCGGCGGCTGCGACAGCCCGTACTAGCCCGCGCCGGGCCGATGGCTAGACTCGAAAGCCCGTGCCCGAGGCCCCCTCGCTGTACCGACGACACCGCCCGCGGACGTTCTCCGACGTCGTGGGGCAGGAGCCGATCGTGCGCACGCTGCGCAACGCGGTGGAGCAGGACAAGGTCCACCACGCCTACCTGTTCGTGGGCTCGCGGGGGACGGGCAAGACGTCGATGGCGAAGATCCTCGCCGCCTGCCTGAACTGCGAGACCGGGCCGACGACCGAGCCGTGCGGGCGCTGCGAGAGCTGCACCGCGATCGCCGCCGCCACCTCGCTGGACGTGATCGAGATGGACGCCGCGTCCAACAACTCGGTGGACGACATCCGCGACCTGCGCGAGCGGGTGGCCTTCGCGCCGGTGTCCGGGCGCTCCAAGGTCTACATCCTCGACGAGGCGCACATGCTCTCCCCGCAGGCCTGGAACGCGTTCCTCAAGACGCTGGAGGAGCCGCCGCCGCACACGATCTTCGTCCTGTGCACCACCGAGGCCGGCAAGGTGCTGCCGACGGTGGTCGATCGCTGCCACCGCTTCGACTTCGCCCGGCCCAGCGCCGAGCAGGTCTCCCACGTCCTGCGCCGGGCGGCCGACGCCGAGGGCATCGACCTGCCCGACGCCGCCCGGGCCCTGATCGCCCGCAAGGCCACGGGCTCGTTCCGCGACGCGCTGGGCAACCTGGAGCAGCTCGTCACCTACTCGGGCCCGCAGGTCGCGCTGGACGACGTGCTCGCCGTCCTGGGCGTGGCCGACGCCGAGCTGCTGTTCGAGTGCGCCGACGCCGTGGCCGCCGGCGACCCCGCGCGGACGCTGCGCGCGGTGGCGCGGCTGGCCGAGTCCGGCCGCGACCCCGGGTCGTTCTTCGAGGACCTCGAGGACCACGCGCGCGGGCTGCTCGTCGTGCAGGCGTTGGGCGAGGTGCCGCCCGAGCTGCGGATGACGCCCGAGCTGGACGAGCGCCTGGCCGAGCAGTCGGGGACGATCGGCCGCGCCGCGGTCGTGCGCCTGCTCGACCTGCTGGCCCAGGGCCGCGAGGCGCGCAAGGCCGGCGCCGACGCCCGCGTGCAGCTGGAGCTGGCGCTAGTCAAGGCCGCCGCGCCCGACCTCGACCCCTCCCAGCGCGCGCTGCTGGCCCGGATCGAGCGCCTGGAGGCAGCGCTCGCCGGCGGTGGCCGGGCCGCGCCGGTGCAGCCGCCCCCCGCCGCCCCAAAGCCCACGCGCAGTGAGCCCCAAGCCAGCGCGGCCGTGGCCGTCGCGGTCGCGGTGGAACCCGAAGAGGAAGAGGAGCCGGTCGAGATGCCCGCGCTCAGCCTCGACGTTTTCCGCTCGGACATGTGGCCGGCCGTGGTCGAGACGGTGCGCCAGCAGAACGCGATGCTCGCCGCCCTGCTCGAGGGCGCCAACCCGGTCGAGCTGGCCGCGGGCGAGCTGCGGCTCGCCTTCGCCGAGTCGGCGGCCTTCCTCAAGCGCAAGGCCGAGGGGATCCCCAACCGCCAGACGCTCGGCGAGGCCGTCCAAACCGTCACGGGCCGGACGCTCAAGCTCGTCTACGAGCTGCGCTCGGACGCCGAGACCGAGCAGGCGGCCGAGGCCGCGCTCTCGGAGGAGGAGCTGTTCGCCAGGTTCATGGAAGAGTTCGACGCCGAGGAGCTGACCTGATGCCCCAGCCGCCCAACATGCAGGCCCTGCTCAAGCAGGCGCAGAAGATGCAGCAGGACATGATGGCCGCCCAGGAGCAGCTCAAGGACGAGACCGTCGAGGCGAGCGCGGGCGGCGGCATGGTCACGGTCGTGGTGGCCGGCGACCTGACCGTCAAGTCGATCCGCATCGACCCCGACGCCGTCGACCCCGAGGACGTCGAGATGCTCTCCGACCTCGTCCTGGCCGCGGTCAACGAGGGGCTGCGGGCGGCGCAGGAGATGGCCGCGGCCAAGCTCGGCGGGATCACCGGCGGCCTGGGCGGCCCCGGCGGCGGCCTCGGCCTGCCCGGCCTCTAGTGCAGGCGCCCCCGATCCAGCGGCTCGTCACCGAGCTGGGCCGGCTTCCCGGCATCGGCGCGCGCACGGCGCAGCGGCTGGCCTTCCACATCCTGCGCGAGTCCGACGAGGACGCGCTCGCCCTGGCTGAGGCGATCCGCGAGGTCAAGGACAAGATCGGCCTGTGCGAGGTCTGCTTCAACCTGGCCGACGCCCCCCGCTGCCGGATCTGCCAGGACGAGCGCCGCGACACCTCGGTGCTGTGCGTGGTCGAGGAGTTCCAGGACGTGATCCCGATCGAGCGCACCCACGAGTTCCGCGGCCGCTACCACGTCCTCGGCGGCGCGCTGTCGCCGATCGACGGGGTGGACCCCGCGGACATCAAGCTCGCCGAGCTCTACGCGCGCGTGGAGGAGGGCGGGGTCCGCGAGGTCGTCCTGGCCACCAACCCGACCACCACCGGCGAGGCGACCGCGCTGCACATCGCCGAGGAGCTGCGCCGCCGCACCCCCGACGTCGCCGTGACGCGCCTGGCCAGCGGCCTGCCGGTGGGCGCAGACCTCGAGTACGCCGACGAGGTCACGCTCGGCAAGGCGCTGACCGGGCGCCGCACGCTCTAGGCCGCCGCTTCGGCCAGCGCCGCGCGCAGGTCGTCCACGCCCTGGAAGTCCAGGCCCAGCGTGTGGACGTGGCGGTAGCGGACGATCCCCTCGCCGTCGACGACGATCGTGGCGCGCCGCACGCCCAGCCCCGGCGCCGTCACCCCGTAGGCCTTCGAGACGGCCCGGTCCTCGTCGGCCAGCAGCGGGACGGTGAGCCCGTGGTGGTCGCGGAAGGACTCGTGCGAGTCCAGGCTCTGCGAGGAGACGCCCACCACCGTGGCGTCCAGCGAGGCCATCTCGTCCGCGCGGTCGCGGTAGGAGCAGAACTGGCGCGTGCAGACCAGCGTCTCGTCGCCGGGGTAGAACAGCAGCACCACGCGCTCGCCCCGGTGGTCGGAGAGCCTGAACGCCCCGTCCGTCCCGGCGAGCTCGAAGTCCGGGGCCGGATCGCCCGGCTGAGGACCCTTGGCCACGCCGCGCCGGAGCCTAGCGCGGCGCCGGGGACCGCGGGCCGCTGCCGCCCACCCGCGGCGCCTTCGCTCCGCGCGGCCGCCGCGGCGCGGGCAGCAGCCCGACGCTGAGCTTGAGGGCCATCACCCGCTGGACGCTGAGGTCGAGCCGCGTGCGCGAGATCTGGCGTGTGCGCACGGCGCGCAGCACGGCGGCGTAGGCCGCGGCCTGCTGGTCCGGGCGCCCACCCACGTAGAGCATGTCGGCGCCCGCCTCCAGGGCCTGGACGGCGGCCCCGGCCACGCCGGTCCCCAGCACCGGCGCGGTGGCCGCGAGGTCGCCGGTCATGATCGCCCCGCGGTAGCGCAGGTCGCGGCGCAGCAGCGACATCGCGTCGGGCAGCGCCGTGGCCGGCGTCACGCCGTCGAACGCCGCGAACACGGCGTTGGACATCACGATCACCGGCGCGCGGCGCACCACGGCGGCGAACGGGCGCAGGTCGCGCGCGCGCAGCTCGCGCAGCGACAGGCCGACGGTGGAGTTGGCCACGTCGGGGTCCTCGGACGCCGACCCCTGGCCGGGGAAGTGGCCGACGGCCGGGATCACGCCGCCCGCGCGCCAGCCCTCCACGGCGGCGGCGGTCAGCCGGGCCACGATGCGCGGGTCGTCGGAGAACACGCGGTCCTGCAGCGGGCCCGCGGCCACGCCCACGTCGGCCACCGGCGCCAGCGTCATGCGCACGCCCAGCTCGCGCAGCGCGCGCGCCGCCCGGCGCGCCTCAGCACGGACGGTCCGCGGCGTCCCGCCGTCGCCCACCAGCGGCTGGGCGCGCGGCGGAAAGCCGGGGAAGGTCGAGGCCGGTCCGCCGATCTGCTCGGCCGCGACCAGCGGGGGGATCCCGGGGCGCGACACCCGCACGAGCTCGGCCGTCAGGCCCGCGGCAGTCCCCGGGTCCACGGCGCGGCCCGGCGCCAGGGTCACGCCGCCCCACCGTCGCGCGCGCACGCGGGAGACGTCCTTCAACGGCTCCTCGCCCACGCCGACCACGAACAGCTGGGCCACGGCGCGGTGCAGCGGCAGCGCGGCCGCGGCCCGCCGGGCCGGCGCGGGGAGGGGCAGCGAGGCGCCCGCGCCCTGGCGCGAGATCCCCGGCGCCGCCGCCTCGATCTGGGCCTGCTCGCGCGTCGAGAGCGGGGCGACCTCGGCGGTCACCCGGCGCGTCGCCGACCACGCGACGGCGCCGGCCGCGACGACCAGGACCACGACGGGGACGGCGAGCCAGATCCGCCGCCACCGGCGCCGCGGCGGGGGCGGCGCCCACTCGAGCGTCTCCAGGTCGAACGGCTCCTCCGCGGCCTCCTCGCGCCCCGGGACCCGCAACCTCATCCGTTACCCTCGCCGCCCATGCCCAGACCGACCGGTTCCGAGCCAGATTGCCCCACGGTGGTCATGAAGTTCGGCGGCACCTCGGTGGCCGACGCCGAGCGCCTCAAGCGCGCGGCCCGGCGCATCGTGGAGAAGCGCGAGCAGGGCAAGCGCGTGGTCGCTGTGCTGAGCGCGCGCGGCGCGACCACGGACGAGCTGATCGAGATGGCGCTCGAGGTCTCGCCCCACCCCGATCCGCGCGAGATGGACATGTTGCTGTCGACGGGCGAGCGAATCTCGTGCGCGCTGTGTGCGATGGCCATCAATGACCTCGGTCACCGCGCGATCTCCCTGACCGGTTCCCAGGCCGGGATCGTCACGGACACCAGTCATACCAAAGCCAGGATCATCGATGTCCGCGCGGATCGCATCCGCCGCGCGCTGGAGGAGGACCTGGTCGTCCTGGTGGCCGGCTTCCAGGGCGTCTCGACGGCGGCCGACGTGACCACGCTGGGACGCGGGGGGTCGGACACGACCGCGGTCGCCGTGGCCGCGGCGCTGGACGCCGAGATGTGCGAGATCTACACCGACGTGCGGGGAGTGTTCAGCGCGGATCCGCGCATCGTCCCCGATGCGCGCAAGCTCAGCGTCGTCTCGTTCGAGGAGGTGCTGGAGATGGCGGCCTCGGGCGCGCGCGTGCTCCAGCTGCGCGCGGTCGAGTACGCCCGCAACCACGGCGTGCGCATCCACTGCCGCTCGTCGTTCGAGGACGGCCCCGGTACCGTTGTCCTGTCCGAGGACGACACCATGGAACAGCCGCTCATCACCGCCGTCACCCACTCCACCGAGGAGGCCCGCATCACGCTCCTCGGCGTGCCCGACCGCCCCGGCATCGCGGGGCAGATCTTCCGCGCGCTGGCCGAGGCCCACGTGCTGGTCGACATGATCGTCCAGAACGAGCCGGTGTCCGAGGGCGCCGAGGCCGACATCTCCTTCACCGTCCCGCGCGCCGACGCGCCCACCGCCCGCGGCGTCCTGGACCCGATGGTCGGCGACATACTCAGCGCGGTGGCCGAGGACCCCGAGATGGGCATCGTCTCGATCATCGGCGCCGGCATGAAGTCGCACCCCGGCGTGGCGGCCAAGGTGTTCGGGGTGCTGGGGGAGGAGGGGATCAACATCGAGATGATCTCCACCTCGACGATCAAGATCTCGTGCGTCATCCGCGGCGAGGACGTCGAGCGCGCCGTGCGCGCGCTGCACGCCGCGTTCGACCTCGGCGCGGCCGGCGTCGAGCGCGAGGAGCCGTTCGGGGCCCCGGCATGAGCGGGCCGCGCGTCGCCGTCGTCGGCGCCACCGGCGCCGTGGGGCGCACGATGCTCTCGATCCTGCGCGAGCGCGGCTTCCCGGCGAGCGCGATCGTGCCCTTCGCCTCCGAGCGCTCGGCGGGCCGCGAGCTCGAGGGCGCCGACGAGTCGGTCCGCGCGCTCGTGGACGGCGCCGACCTCGGCGGCTTCGACCTGGCGCTGTTCAGCGCCGGCTCGGGCCCGTCGCGCGAGTGGGCGCCGCGCTTCGCGGCCGCGGGCGCGCTGGTGATCGACAACTCCTCGGCGTGGCGGATGGACCCCGACGTCCCGCTGGTCGTGCCCGAGGTCAATCCCGAGGCGGCGCGCGACCGTCCCAAGGGGATCGTCGCCAACCCCAACTGCACGATGATGCAGATGGTCGTCGTGCTCGCGCCCCTGCACGCCGAGGCGGGGCTGGAGCGCGTGATCCTCTCCTCCTACCAGTCCACCAGCGGCACCGGCATGGCGGCGATGGACGAGCTGCGCGACCAGGCCCACGCGCTGCTGCACGAGATGGACGCGCCGCCGCCCCAGGTCTATCCGCACCGGATCGCCTTCAACGTGCTGCCCCAGGTCGAGACGTTCGCGGACGGCGACGACCACACGACCGAGGAGCGCAAGGTGATCGCCGAGACGCGCAAGGTGATGGGCCTGCCCGGCCTGCGGATAACCGCCACCTGCGCGCGCGTGCCGGTGCTCAACTGCCACTCGGAGTCGGTCAACGTCGAGCTGCGCGAGGACGTGAGCCCCGAGCGCGCCCGCGAGCTGCTGGCCGCGGCGCCCGGCGTCGAGGTCGTCGACGACCCGGCGGCGGGCGAGTACCCGATGGCCATCCACGCCGCGGGCCGCGACGAGGTGCTGGTCGGGCGCATCCGCCGCGACCCCTCCAACGACCGCACGCTCAACCTCTGGATCGTCGGCGACAACCTGCGCAAGGGCGCCGCGCTCAACGCCGTCCAGATCGCGGAGCTGGTGCTCGAGCACGGGCTCGTCGGGGCGCGCCCCGCCGCCGGAGCGCAGGCAGTGCGCGTCAGCGCCGCAGCGTCCGCCGCGTGCTCGCCGCGCTGGCGTTGCCCGCCCGGTCGGTCGCCTGCGCGGTGAGCGACACGCCGACCGCGCGGCGCCGGCTCAGCGCCCGGCGCGACGCCAGGGGCAGCCGCAGCGAGGTGACGCGCGTCCCGCCTCCCGCCAGCGTCACCGTCGCCGACCCCAGCGCCACCACGCGCCCGCTGGACCGCGTAGTCGCCGCCAGGCGCACGGTGGCGGCCTCGTCGGACACCAGGCGCGTGGGCAGGCGGCCGGTGCGCAGCACCGTGGCCAGATTGCCCGTCGTCACGCCGACCGACACGCGCGCGGGCGTCGAGTCGGCCGGCCGCGGCGGCGGCGCGCCCGTCCCCGCGACGGTGATCGTCCCGGTCATGAACGAGTGCGCCGTGCACAGGTACGCATAGCGCCCGGGCGCCAGGAACTGCACGCCCTCGACGATCGCTTCGCGGCCGGGGCCGATGATCCCCGAGTCGAACAGCGGCCGGCCGTTCGCGCCCAGGGCCGTCGACGTGACGCCGTGGTCGTCGATCAGGTCGCCGTTGAAGAACGTCACCCGCTCGCCGGGGTCGATCGTCACGTCCGGGTTGGCGTAGCGGTCGCGGGTCTCGGCGCGGATGCGCTCGTCGGCCGCGGCCGGCGCGGCGGCGAGGAGCAGTGCGGCCAGGGCGGCCGGCGCCGCGCGCCTCACCTGACCACCTTGAACGCGCCGCGCATGAACGGGTGGACGCGGCAGAAGTACGTCGCGACCGTGCCCGGCTCGATCTTCAGCTTGGCCGGCTCGATGGAGTAGTCGGCCCGGTTGGCCGCCGGCTGACCGAGACCCCAGCTGGGGGCGAAGCCCAGCTCCAGCGAGTCCAGGCGGCTCGGGTCGTCGGCCAGCGGGTAGGAGATCCCGACCGTGCCGTTGCACGGCGGGCGGCACGTCGTGATCGTGTGCCAGATCCCCGCGGCCGAGTCGAAGTTGTAGAAGCTCAGGCGGCCCCCGTAGCGCACCAGCGGGATCCCGTCGCGCTCCAGCGTCGAGAGGTCCCCCGCGGAGTAGCGGAAGTTCCCGATGCCGACGTCGCGCGTCTCGGCGCCGTCGCGCGCCCGGATCGGGCGCGCCGCCTGACCGCCGTGGCGGGAGGCCTCCGGCAGGTGGCCGTGCGTCACCCGCCCCCGGGTGTCGATGGGGACGGGACGCCTCACCCACCGCGACCGCCACACCCACCGCGACCGCCAGACCCGCCGGGTCCGCCACACCCGCCGCGTGCGCACCACGCTCCCCACGCGGCGGTGCACGGTGACGCGACGGCGCACCCGCTCCCGCCGGCGCACCTTCACGCGCACGCGCTCGCGGACGGTCCGCTGGGCGAACGGATCCACGCCGGACGGATCGTCGGGCGCGACCCAGAGCATCATGATTCCCATGCCCTCGTACCAGCTCGCGCGCTGGGTCTCGTAGACGGCGTTCATGCGCAGCCGGTCGCCCGGGCGGATCCGCACCTTCCAGCCCGGCTCCGCGACGGTCATCGACATGTCCCACGAGACGGGCCCGTTCGGGTCCCAGTAGACCGCCTCGGAGTCGAAGATCCGCCGCGTCCGCTCCACGTTCCCGTCACGGCGCACCAGCGACAGCTCGGTGCGCAGGCCGCCGGGGTGCAGGTGGCCCGCCGCTCCGACGACCGTGCCCGCGATGGCGGGTGTCACCGCACGCTCCCAGCCGCGGCCGTTGCCGGGCTGCGGCCGGCCGTAGGGATCGAAGGCGGCGCACGTCTCGCGCGGGAACGCGCACTCGCGCCGGCCCGTCCGGGGGTTGAGGCCGCCGAAGCCCAGCTGCGTGTTGAACACCGGGTACGTCGGACGGTCCGAGTCGAGCATGACGTCCAGCCACACCGGGACGGTGGGGATCACGCCGCGGCGCTCGGCCGCCGCGCGCGGGACGAAGTCCACGTCGTAGACGATCCACAGCGTCTCGGTGCGCGGGGTGGCGTTGTGCAGCATGTAGTTGAGCTGCCAGGTGTCCGACCCGCGGACGAGATAGGCGTAGGGCGGCCGCGGCTCGGCGACCGTCTTCTCCTCGCCCGCGGCGACGAAGGGATGGGTCGGCCCGTGGGCCAGGGTGTTGAGCCACGTCGCGTGGTGCAGCATGACCTCGTCGAGCGGCGGCGACGTGCCGTCGCCGCGGACGAGGTCGGGCCGGAAGCGGGTCATGTATCCGTCCTCGGCCGGCTTCTCGATCGTCACCGGTCCGACGAACTGGGCGTTGTTGCCCGGCGCGACGACGACCGGCCCGTAGGCGAAGCGCAGCCGGCGGCACTCGGGGTAGGTGCGGTCGGCGCAGGGCTCCTGGGTCAGCTGGACGGGTGCGATGCCGCCCTCCGGGACGGGCACGCTTGCTCGCGCCGGCGCGCTCGCGCCGGCCGCCACGGCGCACACGGCGCCGCCCAGCATCACCGCTCTGACGGTCCGCCCTCCCATCCGCCGACCCTAGCACCGGGTGCCGCGACCCCGCTCCGGGCGAAAGGGGCGTCGCGGGTGCCGAGGGTCAGCGCGAGAGCTGACTTCCCACGCTGGGATGCCCGTTCCCCGGCGGAGCCGCCAGGGTGGCCAGCTCCCGGCGCGTTTTGACGCCCAGCTTGCGGTAGATGTTGCGCGCGTGGGTGCGCACGGTCTCGACGCCGACGCTGAGCGCCATCGCGATCTGCGCGTTGGAGCGCCCCTGCTGGAGCAACTCGAGCACGTCGGCCTCGCGCGGGGTGAGCAGCTCGGGGCCCGGCGGCTCGGTGAGGCCGAACTCGCGCGCCGTGCGCGGGAGGACGTGCAGGCCACGCGAGGCCAGGTGGATCGCGTTGAGGATGTCGCGCGCCTGCGTCTCCTTGGACAGGCAGGCCGTCGCGCCGAAGGCCAGCATCTGGTTGCACTCCGACGGCGAGGGGTGGTTGGCCAGCACGACCAGGCGCGTGGCCGAGTACGAGCCGTGCAGGTCGCGGACCTCGATCGGGCTGCTCAGCGACCCGAAGTTGACGATCGCCACCTGCGCGGCGGTGGCGGCGAGCACGCCCGGCAGCTGGGCGTGGGGGACGTCGTCGGCCACGATCTCCAGGAAGGGATCCCCGCCGATCAGCGCCTTGAGCCCGTGGCCGACCAGATCCTCGAAGCGGGCTATGACGACTGATACGGGGTCGCGTGCATCCATGCGTGTCGCTGAACGGTAGCGCCATTCGCCACGAATTGGGGGAGAGGGCTCTCACCCGGGCCTCCCCCCACCTCTCCCCCCAAGATCACCCGCGCGAGGGGACGACAGAACGCACGCGTTCAACCATGATGCTCTTACGAATTTCCTGGGGCGGAATGGGGTACGCCTAGAAGCGAGACAAGGGCCTTCGGGCCCTTTTCTCGTTAAGCCGCGGCTTCGCCGGGCGTGCCGGCCACGACCGCCTGCGTCCAGTCGATCACCGACGTGGGCTTGACCACGTGGCGCCCGAGGCCCAGCTCCTTGGGCTCGAGGCCCAGGGCCAGGCCGAGCAGCTGCGGAAGGTGCAGGACGGGGAGGTTGAGCTCGCGACCCACCACCCGCTCGGCCAGCGGCTGCTGAAGGTCGAGGTTGAGGTGGCACAGCGGGCAGGGCGTGACCAGGCAGTCGGCGTCGGCGTCCACCGCGTCGCCCAGGTGGCGGCCGGCCTGCTTGAGCGACGCCTCCTTGTTCATCGTGATGATCGGGAAGCCGCAGCACTTGTAGACGCCCGCGTAGTCGATCACGGTGCCGCCCAGGGCCTCGATGATCTGGTGCAGGTAGGTGTGGCGCGGGCGCTCCTCGTCGATCCCCAGGCGCTCGCGCGGGCGCACGATGTAGCAGCCGTAGAACGGGCCCACCTTCAGGCCCGACAGCGGACGCTTGACCCGCGAGCGCAGCTCGTCGAGCCCGATCTCCTCGACCACGACCCAGGCCAGGTTCTTGTTGGTGACGGCCCGGTCGTACTTCAGGCCCTCGTCGCGCAGGTTGTCGTTGATGGCCCCGCGGTACTCGGAGTTGGCGTCCAGGCGCTCCTGGCACTCGCCCATCGACCCCTGGCAGGTCGAGCAGATGTTCATCATCAGCGCCTCGCCGGTCCGCTCGGCCAGCGCGAACGTGCGCGCATTCAGCGTGTCGGCCAGCTCCTGGGAGTGCTCGGAGATCACGCCGGCGCCGCAGCACGACGCGCGGTCCAGCTCGATCAGCTCGAGGTCGAGCAGGGGCGCGACCTTCTCCATCGCGCCGTGCAGCTCCGGCGTGAAGCCGCGCGAGACGCAGCCGGGCCAGTAGGCGACCTTCACAGCGACTCCTCCTTCTGATCCTCGTCCTCGTAGCCGACGATGTAGAGGTTGAGCTCCAGGACCTCGTCCTTGGCCTCGACCTTCTGGACGAGCTTGCGGACGTCCTTGTAGTGGCGCCGGTGGGGATGGGTGAGGGCCTTGCGCGGCGTGATCTTGCCGCGGGCCAGGCCCTTGGTGACCACGGGCAGGGAGTCGATCAGCTCGGGGACGGCGCGCGGGTGCATCTTGCCGCCGTAGGAGTCGGGGAGCAGGTCGGCCTCGTGGAGCAGCCCGTTCTTCTCGATGTTCTCCACGAAGGCGTGCTCGTGGCGGTAGCCGTTGTTGCGGTCGTCGATCTCGTGGTCGCGCCCGGCGATCCGGCGCAGGCGCATGATCTGGCTCATCGGGTCCACGCCCTTGGGGCAGGCGTCGATGCAGTTGAAGCAGTGGGTGCAGTCGTAGATGCCCGCCGGGTCCTCGGCCAGGTCCTTGAGGCGCTCGTAGTGGGCGCCGTCGCGCGGGTCGCCCACGAACCGGTAGGCCTTGGCCAGCGCCGCCGGGCCGATGAACAGCGGGTCCACCTCCATCGACAGGCAGTCCGACACGCAGGCGCCGCACTGGATGCAGGCCATCGTCTGGGTGACGTCGACCATCGCCTCGTGGGGGACCACGTACTCGCGCTCGGGCGGCGGGCCCTCGGGCAGCAGCCAGGGCGTGACGCGGCGGACCTTCTTCCAGTGGACGGCGTCCATGTCCACGATCAGGTCCTTGATCACGGGCATGTTGCCCATCGGCTCGACGACGATCTTCCCGCCGTCGGGCGAGTCCTTGACCGCCTCGTCGAGGTGGGTGTTGCAGGCCAGGCGCGGGCGGCCGTTGATCCGCACGCCGCAGGACCCGCAGATCGCGGCCCGGCACGAGCAGCGGATGCCGATCGAGCCGTCCTCCTTGGCCTTGGCGGTGAGGATCCCCTCGAGCACCGACCGGTGGCCCTCCAGGTCCACGTCGAACTCCTGCCAGAACGGCGCCTCGCCCGACTCGGGCAGGAAGCGGCGGATCTTCAGCGTGAACTCGGCCATGGTCCTAGTACTTGCGCTCCTCGGGCTGCCACTGGGTGATCGTGACCGGCGCGTAGTCGATCTCCGGGCGACCGTCGGCCCCGGCGCTCACCGTGATGTGCTTGAGCCACTCGTCGTCGTTTCGCTCGGGGAAGTCGGTGCGGAACTGGGCGCCGCGCGACTCCTTTCGGTCCAGCGAGGCGAGGACGGTGGCCTCGGCGCAGTCGAGCATGTACCCCAGCTCGATCGCTCCCAGCACGTCCTGGTTGAAGATCGTGCCGCGGTCGTCGACGTAGGCGCTCTTGGCCTCCTCCTGCAGGCGGCGGACCACCTCCAGGCACTGGGTCAAGCCCTCCTCGTCACGGAACACCGCGCACCAGCGATTCATCGAGACGCCCAGCTCCTCCTTGATCTCCGAGACGCGCCGGCCGCTCTCCGGGCCGCGCTGCAGCAGGGAGGCGATCCAGCCCTCCTCGTCGCGCACGCGCGACGAGGGCGCCTCCTGGGGCATGGGCATCCCGTCGGCGCGCTGCGCCGCGTCGGCGCCGGCGCGG
>DATLOP010000377.1:0-4672 GCA_035536255.1 Solirubrobacteraceae bacterium | reverse complement strand
CGCCCGCCCCGGTGCGGCGCGCGACCTCGCGCGCCAGGCCGTCGAACGTCGTGACGTGCGGGCCGAAGACCGCCCCGGAGGCCCCCAGCTCGCGCCGGTAGGCCGCGGCGTCGCCGCCCGTGGGCACGACGAGGATCGGGTCGTCGCCCGCCCGCGCGCGCACGCCGTCCAGGACGACGCGCGCCTTGCCCGCGTTGGCGGGACCGGTGACCAGCTGGAGGGGCATCGGCCCCTATCGTCGCGCGGCCGCACGACGGCCCGAGGGGGGTTCCCCGCACGTTGCGCGGATGCGCTCGTGCCGTCCGCGGCACGCCGTACCTTGCGCGCCATGCCCCTGTGCTTCATCGAACCGAAGGACGCCATCCGCGTCATCGCCGAGTCGGTCGGTCGCGAGGCGCGCCGTCAGGTGGTGGGCGAGCTCGTCCGCGCGTGGGTGGACGAGATCCCCGACGAGGAGCTCGAGAACCACTACGCCAAGGCCATCGGCGACCTCGACGAGCACGACCTGTCGCTGCTCGCCGCCTGGCACGCCTCCCTGGAGGTGGGTCAGCCGATCGCCAACAAGGAGTTCCTGCTCAACGCCTTCCCGACGCTGGGCCAGAACCGCCGCGAGGCGCTGAAGATCGCCGCGGGGTTCCGCGGGGAGGAGGCCTTCGAGGCCGGGGTCCCCGAGGACGAGGCGCTGGACACCGTCCTGCCCTGCCTCGGTCGCGAGCGCGCGATCGAGCTGGCCGCCGAGGTCCTCGAGATCTACCTCTGGGACCGCCTGGGCAGCGAGAACTAGCGCTTCCGCAACACCCCGCGCCCCACACGCCACACCCGCCGCGCCACCGTCGGCGGCATGCCCGACACCGTCGACGTTAACCCCGACAGAGGGGGTCAAGTGCGCCCGTGTGGCTGGGACGCGGGGATCGCGGCGCTGGCGGCACGGCAGTACGGGCTCGTGTCGCGCGCGCAGCTCCGGGAGCACGGCCTGCGACGGCGGGCGGTGGAGCACCGCGTCGAGCAGGGGCGGCTGCATCCGCTGCATCGCGGGATCTACGCGGTCGGCCACCGCTCGGTCTCCCGGGAGGGCCGGTGGATGGCGGCCGTGCTGGCCGGCGGCCACGGCGCCGTGCTGAGCCACCGCGCCGCGGCGGAGCTGTGGGAGCTGCGGCCGCCCGCCGGCGGTGCGATCGAAGCGACGGTGCCTCGGTCGCTGCGATCGCGTCCCGGACTGCGGTTCCACCGTGTGGCCCTGCCGGACCACGAGCGAACGACGCACCGAGGGATACCGGTGGCCACGCCGGCCCGAATCCTCCTGGACCTCGCGACCGTGCTTCGCCGTCACGAGCTCGAGCGCGCGGCGGAGGAGGCGGAGCGCCGCGCCCTCGTCGAGCCGGCCGCCCTCGACGCGCTCTTCGCTGAGCATCCCCGCGCGAAAGGGATCCGCGTCCTGCGGGCGATCGCCGACTCCGGGCGACCGCAGGCGCTGACGCGCAGCGACCTCGAGGCCCGGTTCCTGCGCTTCCTCGACCGCGCGGACCTACCGACGCCCCGAGTCAACGCGCGGATTCGCGCGGGGGGACGCCGGCTGGAGGTCGACTTCGTGTGGCCCAGGCAGCGCGTGGCGGTGGAGCTCGACGGCCACGCCTACCACTCGACGCGCGCGGCCTTCGAGCGCGATCGCGAGCGCGACCGGCTCCTTCAGGCGGCCGGCTGGCGCGTCGTTCGCATCACCTGGCGCCAACTCCGCGACGATCCGGAGGCCGTCGCCCGCGACCTCCGGCGCCTCCTGGCGCCAACGGTTGCGGTTAACCCCGACATAGGGGGTTAAGTGCAACCGCTAGGGGAGGGCGGCCGAGATCTCGGCGATGGCCTGGGGCGTGGTGCGGAAGTGGATGGCGGGCATGCCGAGCGCTCGGGCGGCCTCGACGTTGACGTCGAGGTCGTCGAGGAACAGGCACGCCGGGGCGGGCAGGCCGAGTCGCGCCAGCGTCAGCTCGTAGATCTCGGGGTCGGGCTTGCGCATCCCGACGAAGGCGGAGTCGACGACGACCTCGAACAGCTCGTCCACCGGGAGCTTGGCGCGCCACAGCGGCTCCCACTCGCGGACGTTGTTGGTCAGCAGCGCCAGGCGCAGCCCGCGCTCGGAGCGCAGCGTGCGGAAGAACTCGATCAGCTCCTCGTTCGGGTGCAGCTCGGCGAAGTAGGCGTCCTCGAAGCCGTCGAGCGCCACGTCGCGGCCGGTCTCCTCGCGCAGCGCGCCGGCCAGGCTGGAGAGGAAGTCCGCCAGCGACAGACGGCCGGTCTCGAGCTCGAAGAGGGGGTGGGCGCCGGACCGCTCGGCGACGCGAGCCATGGCCCTCCCGACGTCGGCGAGGTCGATGCCCGAGCGCTCGCGCAGGGCGCCGAAGGCCTCGATCAGCGGCGTGGTCAGGACGCCGCCGAAGTCGCTGACCAGCGCCTCGATTCGCGGAACGGCCGCGGCGCTCACGCCCGACGCAGCACGTCGTAGCGCCCCACCCCGGCGGCCCCGTCCATGCGCCAGTGGAAGAAGGCGCAGTCCAGTCGCAGGCGGCCGAGATCGAGCGAGGTTCCGCACGCCACCTCGCCGGCCGCCCGGCGGGGGAACTCGTCGTCGTCGCCGGTGAGGAACAGCTCCAGCCCGGCCCGGCGCTGGCGCCCCTCGCCGTCGTACGTCGTGGACAGCCGCGGCTCGGCCACCGCCGCCGCCCCCGCGTCCGCCTCGAACAGCCACGCCGCCAGCTCCTCGTGCGCGTGGTCCTTGGCCTTGGCCGGACGCAGCGCGGAGAGGACGACCGCGCGGTCGTCCCACCACGCCGACAGCGAGCGCGCCAGGCCGATCCGGTCCCAGTCCGCCACGCCCCAGCTGCGGCCCCGCTGGCCCAGGCCGGCGACCTTCCGCCCGCCCGCCGTGCCCGACACGCGGCACACCTTCTCGTGGCCCTCCATCCCGCCGCCGGCCACCGACAGGGGTGGCGAGAACGCGGTGAGCTCGAGCTCGGCCGCGCCGTCCCACTCCAGGCGCCAGCGCTCGCGCGGAGAGGCGGTGGAGTCGTCCGGCGCGAGGGTGGAGATCGACAGCGGCCCGGCCCGCACCGAGGACCAGTCGGAGGCCGCGAGCGCCAGATCCCCTTCGGCCACACTCTCGATGACGTCGTTCCCCGAGAACAGCACGCCGAGAGCGGACGTCGACGCGCCATCGGCAACGCCGATCCGGGCGAACCCGAACACGTCCGACGACGGGTCCCCCCAGGACACGGTCACCGCGTCGGCGAACCCCTCCCCGGAGGGAGGCGCGAACCCCAGGTCGTCGGTCACGGGCGCTCGGGCGGCGGGAGGGGCGGGGAATCGACCTCGACGGCGGTCCCGTCGACGTGGTCGGCGCGCCGGCCGCGCGCCCGCCCCACCGCCGACACCACGAAGCGCCGCGAGAACACCCCCACGAGCATCCGCCGCGCCACCGCCCGGGTGGGCGGGATCAGCAGCAGCAGGCCCACCACGTCGGTCAGGAACCCCGGCGTGATGAGGAACGCGCCGCCGAAGATCACCATCGCCCCGTCCAGCACCTCGCGCGCCGGCACGCGCCCGGCCGCCGTCGCCTGGTTGAAGCGCCGCCACGCCTGGCGGCCCTGGGAGCGCAGCAGCAGCGAGCCCACGATCGAGTCCGCGACCAGGATCGCCACCGTCGGCAGGGCCCCGATCTCCTGCCCGACCTGGATGATCACGTAGAGCTCCGCGATCGGGACGACGATGAACAGCAGGACGAGGACGAGGATCATCGGTCCCTACAGCGTATGCCCCGGCCCGCCCCGGCTCAGACGGCGAGCAGGACGCCCGGCTGGCGGTTCAGGCCGACCATCTCGATCAGCCGGACGATGTGGGGCTGCGCCCCGCGCACCAGCAGCCGCTGGCCGTGCGTGCGCAGGCGCTGGGCCAGGATGGCCAGGTCGAGCATCAGCGACGGGTCGGCGAAGGCCAGCTCGCTTAGGTCCACGACGACGTCGCGCGGAGCCTTGACGGCGCGCGCGAACGGGCGGCGACGCTGGGGCTGGGTGGTCGAGTCCTCCTCCCCGGCGCACCGGAGCAGCGAGCTCTCCTCCTCGTAGTCGACCATCCGGCGAAGCTACAGAAGGCGGCTGGCTAGACTCAAGGTCGAGGTCATGCCCACCGTCGAAGAGGTCACCGAAGCGCTCACGAACGTGATCGACCCCGAGCTGGGGCTCGACTTCGTCGAGCTGGGCCTGGTCTACGACGTCGAGGTCGAGGGCGGCGACGTCGCCATCACGTTCACGCTCACGACCGCCGGGTGCCCGATCGGCCCCCAGGTCACCGAGCAGATGAAGGAGTTCGTCGGCGAGCTCCCCGGCGTCGAATCGGTCGAGCCCCGGATGGTGTTCACACCACCGTGGACCCCCGATCGCATGTCCGAGGACGCCAAGTTCGCGCTCGGCTTCTAGCCGCCCGGCCGCAGGGGCCACGACCGACGTCATCCGATCGGATTAGTCCGATCCTCGTTTTGTTTGCCGGGCGCGGTTCCCGCTCGTCGTAGCCGGGAAGTAGACCGTTGTCGGCGGGGCGACGGGCTCCGCGAATTCTCGAGACCGAAGGCAGCCGGGGGGTTCTGCGTTGAACTGGAGGCGAAGACGCGCGCGATGCTTGCCGCGGT
>DATLOP010000376.1:0-5236 GCA_035536255.1 Solirubrobacteraceae bacterium | reverse complement strand
AGGGCGTCCGCGAGCACGCGACCGTGGTGTTCCCGGCCGAGTCCTACGCCGAGAAGGAGGGCACGGTCACCCATCCCGACAGCCGCGTCCAGCGGCTGCGGCCCGCCATCGGCCGCCCGGGCGAGGTGCGCGCCGAGTGGCGGGTCATCGCCGACCTGGCCCGGCGCCTGGGCCTGGACTTCGACCTCCAGCTGGGCACGCAGGCCAGCCAGATGCTGTTCGAGGCCGTCCCCTTCTACGCCGGCCTGTCGCTGGTCGACCTGGCCGCGCACGGCGTGCGCTGGGCGCAGCGCGACGCGGCGTCGGCGCTCGACGCGCCCGCGCCCGAGCCGGTGGACCTGGAGGCACCCCCCGCGGCCCCGTCGCCCAACGGCGCCCTGCGCCTGGGCACGTTCCGGCCGATCTGGTCGGCGCCCGAGGTCGAGATCTCCCCCGCCCTGAGCTTCCTGGCCACCCAGGCCCGCGTGGAGCTCTCGCCGGCCGACGCCCAGCGCCTCGGCGTCGCCCAGGGCGCGCGGGTCGAGGTGGCCCACGACGGGACCACCGTCGCCGCCGAGGTCGTCGTGCGCAGCGACGTGCCCGCCGGCGCGGCCTTCCTGCCCGAGGCCGAGGGCGGCGCCGCGCTGGCCAACGGCGAGCCGCGCCTCGTGGAGGTCCGCCCGGCATGACCGTCCTGGGCGCCGTCGGCTACTACGAGCCCTGGTGGGCGCAGCTGGCCAAGTCCCTGGTCATCTTCGCCGTCGTCCTGCAGCTCGTCCCGATCGTGCTCATGTTCGAGCGCAAGGTGATGGGCAGGATGCAGGGACGCTTCGGCCCCAACCGCGTCGGCCCGTACGGGGCGGTCCAGCCGCTGGCCGACATCCTCAAGCTGCTGTCCAAGGAGCAGTCGCGGCCCACCAGCAGCGTCGGCCCGCTGTACGCCCTGGCGCCGGCGCTGTCCATCCTCGCCGCCGTCGCCGCGCTGGCCATCATCCCCTTCGGCAACGTCGTCGACGTGTTCGGCACCGACGTCGGGCTGTACGGGATCGACGTCGGCATCGGCCCGCTGTATCTGTTCGCCTTCGGCGCGATCGCGGTCTACGGCCTGGTGCTCGGCGGGTGGGCGTCGGGCTCGAAGTACTCGTTCCTCGGGGCCATGCGCGGGGCGGCGCAGCTCATCTCCTACGAGGTGGCGATGGGCCTGTCCATCATCGGCGTGATCTTCACCGCCGGCACGCTCTCGCTGGTCGAGATCGTCGAGGCGCAGAAGGGCATGTGGTACGTCGTGCCGCAGTTCGTCGGCTTCCTGATCTTCCTGATCTCCGGGTTCGCCGAGACCAACCGCGCGCCCTTCGACCTCCCGGAGGCCGACGCCGAGCTGGTCCAGGGCTACATGACCGAGTACGGCGCCGCCCGCTTCGCCCTCTTCTACTTCGCCGAGTACATGAACATGATCGTGATCTCGGCCATCGCCACGACGCTGTTCCTGGGCGGCTGGCTGCTGCCCTTCGGGCTCGACCCGCCGACCTGGGTGGACCCGATCGTCGTGCTGGCCAAGATCTTCCTCTTCCTGTTCCTGTTCGTGTGGGTCCGCGCGACCCTGCCGCGGCTGCGCTACGACCAGCTGATGTCGTTCGGCTGGAAGGTGCTGCTGCCGCTGGCCACGGTGAACGCCCTGGTGACCGCGATCCTGGTGGTGGTGACATGAGAGACGACGACGTCGTCGAGGTGGTCCGCGGCCCGCAGCCCGGCGGCGCCGGGGGCGTGTACCGCGCGTTCGGCGAGACGCTGCGCGGGCTGAAGACCACGTTCGCCCGGATCCTCGAGGGCCCGGTGACCGTGCAGTACCCGGAGGAGAAGGTCCCCGTCTACCCGCGCTTCCGCGGCCGCCACAAGCTGCACCGCTTCGAGGACACGGGGCTGGAGAAGTGCGTCGGCTGCTCGCTGTGCGCCGCCGCGTGCCCGGCCGACTGCATCCGCGTCGTGGCCGCCGAGAACACGCCCGAGAACCGGGTCAGCGCCGGCGAGCGCTACGCCGCGGTCTACGAGATCAACATGAGCCGCTGCATCTTCTGCGGCTACTGCGAGGTCGCGTGCCCGTTCGACGCGATCACCATGGGCCACGACTACGAGCTGTCGGACTACAACCGCAGCGACCTGGTCTTCACCAAGGAGATGCTGCTCGCCGAGGCGCTGGAGCGCGCTCCGCTGCGGGCCGAGGGCGAGTAGTGGCCGAGGTCCTGTTCTTCGTCGCGGCGTTGGGAGCGATCGCGGGGGCGATCGGCGTCGTGGCGATCCGCAATCCGTTCTACAGCGTGCTCGCGCTGGTCGCGCACCTGCTCTCGCTGGCCGCGCTGTTCCTGCTGCTGCGCGCCGAGTTCGTCGCCGCCGCGCAGGTCGTCGTGTACGCCGGCGCGGTGATGGTCCTGTACGTGTTCGTCGTGGCCTACATCGGCGGCGAGGACCGTCCGATCGGCGGACCCGGCCCGGCCCTGCCCGGGCTGGCGCCGCTGTTCGCCGTCGCGCTGTTCGTCGAGCTGTGCGTGGCCACGCTGGGCTCCGGCCTGAAGGCGATCGACTCCGAGGGCGCGGGCTACGAGCCCGGCTTCGGCTCGCCCGCCGAGATCGGCGAGCTGTTCCTCACCCGCTTCCTGCTGCCCTTCGAGGTCGCCTCCTACCTGCTGCTGGTCGCCGCCGTCGGCGGGGTCATCCTGGCGCGGCGCCGCCGCGGGCTGGACCCCGAGGCCGACGAGGCGGGCGGCCCGCCGATCGCCGTCGGCGACCTGTTCCGCCTCGGCCCCGAGGTCGGCACCCAGGCCGAGAGCGCCGGCGTCGTCCAGGACCGCCGCGACCGCGAGTCCCGCCAGAAGGAAGAGGGCTGGTAGATGGCCATCGGCTGGTACCTGGCCGTCTCGGCGCTGATCTTCTCCATCGGCGCGGCCGGCGTGCTCGTGCGGCGCAACCCGCTGGTGATCCTGCTGTGCCTCGAGCTGATGCTCAACGCGGCCAACCTCGCCCTGATCGCGTTCGCGCGGATGCACGGCAGCGGGGACGGGCAGATCTTCGCGCTGATCGTGATGGTCGTCGCGGCGTGCGAGGTGACGATCGGGCTCGGCCTGATCGTGGCCATCCACCGCCGCCGCCTGCCCATCGACGTCGACGAGCTGCGGGAGCTGCGGGGCTAGATGAGCCCGACCGTCTTCGGCTGGCTGGTCCTGGCCTTCCCGCTCGCGGGGACGCTGGTCATCGCGCTGGGCTGGCGCGCGCTGCCCGGCAAGCTGCCGGGCTGGATCGGGACCGGCGCGATCTTCGCCTCTTTTCTGGCCGCGGTGGGCTCGCTGCTCTCGCTCGAGGGCCGCCACGGCGAGGGCGAGAAGACCGTCGTCTCGACCGCCTACGAGTACGCCGACACGCTGGGCGTCGACGCCAACCTGACGATCCTCGTCGACCCGCTGTCGGTGCTCATGATCCTCGTGGTCACCGGGGTCAGCGCCCTGATCCACCTGTACTCGGTCGCCTACATGTGGGAGGACCGGGGCTACGCGCGCTTCTTCGCCTACCTGAACTTCTTCGTCTTCTCGATGCTGCTGCTCGTCCTGGCGGGCAACTTCTTCTTCCTCATCGTCGGGTGGGCGTTCGTCGGCGCCGCGTCCTACCTGCTGATCAGCTTCTGGTACCGCCGCGAGACCGCCACCCGCGCCGGCATCAAGGCCTTCGTCATGAACGTGATCGGCGACGTCGGCCTGGTGCTCGGCACGTACTTCGTGTTCAAGCACGTGGGGACGCTGGACTTCGTCGGCGCCTTCGAGCGCGTGCCCGACGAGTTCGCCCACAACGACGGCGACCTGGTCGCGGGCTGCATCCTGCTGCTCGTCGGCGCCTTCGCCAAGTCGGCGCAGATCCCGCTGCACACGTGGCTCCCGGACGCCATGGAGGGCCCGACGCCGGTGTCCGCCCTGATCCACGCCGCCACGATGGTCACGGCCGGCGTCTACCTGATCGCGCGCATGCACCCGCTGTTCGAGCAGGCGCCGGCGGCGGCCGACGTGGGCGCGATCCTGGGCTGCGCCACGCTGTTCGTGGCGGCGACGATCGCGCTCACCCAGACCGACCTCAAGCGCGTAATCGCTTACTCGACCATGTCGCAGATCGGCTACATGGTCATGGGGGTGTCGGCGGGCGCGTACGCGGCGGGCCTGTTCCACCTCATGACCCACGCCTTCTTCAAGGCGCTGCTGTTCATGGCCGCCGGCTCGATCATCGCCGCGATGGCCGGCGTCCAGAACCTGGACAAGATGGGCGGCTTTCGCCGCGCCATGCCGTTCACGTTCGCCACGATGGTCATCGGCGGCCTGGCGCTGGCCGGCGTCCCGCCGTTCAGCGGGTTCTTCTCCAAGGACGAGATCCTGCTGCTGGTCGGCGACCGCGGCGGCTGGTACTGGATCCTCTACGCCGTCGGCTACGTGGCGGCCTTCCTCACCGCCATCTACACGTTCCGGATGATCTTCCGCGCCTTCTACGGCGACCCGGTGCCCGAGGCGCGCGAGCTGGAGCGAGGCCACCTGGCCCACGCCGAGACGCCGACCAACCCCCTTACGGGAGAGGAGGAGGACACCGAGGTCGGCTTCCCCGGCCCCGGCCACTTCATCGCCGAGCGCGAGTGGCCGATGCGCCTGGCCATGGGGGTGCTGGCCCTCGGCGCGACGGTGCTGGGCTTCCTGCAGCTCCCCCACGTCACCCACGTCGTCGACCACTTCCTGGAGCCGACGTTCGAGGGCTCCGAGCTCGCCACGCACGAGCCGTCGGACGGGCTGCTGACGTTCGGCCTCGTCCTCGGCGCGGTCCTGGGGCTGGTTGGGATCGCCGTCGCCTACCACCTGTGGGTGCGCCGGCCCGAGCTGCCGGGACGGATCCGCGCGCGCCTGCGCCCGCTCTACGAGCTGTCCTTCAACAAGTGGTGGTTCGACGAGGCCTACGACCGCGCGATCGTCCGGCCGTCGCGCGCCGCGGGCGGGTGGCTGCGCTCGCGCTTCGAGCGCTGGGTGATCGACGCGGCGCTGATCGGCGGGCCGACGGCGGCGGTGCGGGCGGGCTCGACGCTCGTGCGCGCGGTCCAGGCCGGCTACCTGCGCACCTACGCCGGCTTCCTCCTGCTCGGCGTGATCGGCGTGGCCCTGTACTTCCTGGTGGTGAGCAGCTAGATGGGTCTCTCGGTCCTGGTCTGGCTGCCGGCGCTGTTCGGCCTCGTGGCCGCGCT
>DATLOP010000375.1:0-4833 GCA_035536255.1 Solirubrobacteraceae bacterium | reverse complement strand
AGGCCGCGAAAGGAGTCCCGGCGTCCCTCCCCCTCCACGAGAAGCGTCTTGTTGATCGGGGCGACGTTGAACTCGGGCATACGGCGGGCCGGTGGGGCCGCCGGAGCTTACTCGCCGCGCAGGACCGCCGCGAACGTCATGATCGTGATCTTCAGATCGAGCCAGAGGGACCAGTTCTCGATGTAGTGGTTGTCCCACTCGACGCGATCGGCAAGCGACGTCTGGCCCCGCAGGCCGTGCACCTGCGCCCACCCGGTGATGCCGGCCTTCACGCGATGGCGGGCGGTGTAGCCGTGGAGGTCCTCGCAGAACAGCGACACGTACTCGGGACGCTCGGGGCGGGGGCCGATCAGGCTCATCTCCCCGCGCAGGACGTTGAGGAGCTGCGGCAGCTCGTCGATCGACAGCCGGCGGATGAGCCGGCCGGTGAGCGTGCGGCGGTCGCGGCCTTCCACGCCGCCCGGGGCGTGGCCGTTCCGGGGGCGGAACCCGTCGTCGGGGTCACGAGGCAGGCGCATCGAGCGGAACTTGAGGAGGTCGAACTCGTGGCCGTCGCGTCCCACCCGGCGCTGGCGGAACAGCACGGGGCCCGGCGAGTCGATCTTGATGGCCAGCGCCGTGATCGCGAACACGGGCCACAGCGCGATCAGCGTCAGCAGGGCGACCACGCGGTCCACTCCGTGCTTGATGGCGAACTGCCAGCCCTTGGGGTCGACCGCGCCGAGCGACACCAGCGGCATGCCGCCGACGTGCTGCAGGACGAAGCGCAGGTTGACCGACTCGAACAGCCGGGGCACCAGCGACACGGGGGTGCCGCGCGCAACGCACACCCGCGCGAGCGGCAGCAGCAACCGGTCGGGCAGAGACGAGAAGGCGATGATCACGTGCCCGGCGCCGGTCACCTCGAGGACCTCGTCGAGGTCGTCCAGGCCGCCCATCACCGGCACGGCCCGCCCGCCATCGACCGGCACCGGGTCGGGATCGATGAAGCCGACGGGCTCCAGGCCGTACTCCGGACGGGACATCAGCCGGCGGGCGACGTGGTTGCCGACCTCGCCGGCGCCCACGATGAGGGCGGGCGTGGACACCACGCCGTGCACCCGGGTCCAGCGGTGGATCGAGCCCAGCAGGACGCGCCCCAGGACGAGGGCGACGGAGGCGAAGATCCAGGTCCGGGCCATGACCGGGGCGATGTCCTGCTGATGCGCCAGGCTGCCGACCGTGACGAGCAGCATCGTGACCAGCGAGGTGGCGCTGATCGTGGTGCGCAGGTTGTCGAGGACCGGGGTGTGGATCAGCGACCGGTAGTTGCCGCGCAGCGCGATCTGCGCGACGACGAGCGGGGTGAAGAGCGCGAGGATCCAGGGCGAGCCGACGGCGGCGCCGGAGGCCGAGGCCACGATCGCCGCGGCCGCGACGCCGAGCAGCGCCATCGTGGCGTCGGTGACCGCGATCGCCAGCCGCCAGCTGCCGGCGACGCGCAGGATGGTCGTCCCGAGGCCGGGCGTCCGGCGCCTGGCCGTGCGCGCCCGCGAGCGCGGGAGCTCCAGGTGCAGAGCCGGGACGTGCTCTTCGAGTTCTGTGGGATTCACGGAGGCTGCCTGTTGGTGGGAGAGAAGGAGCGCGGGGGGCTGGGGACGCAACCGGCTCCTGATCCGGTGTGTCGGCTCCGACCCCGCTGGGGCTGAGAGGGGGGATCGGCTTCTGGACGACATTCCTATAGACCTCCCCCTCGGCGGCTGGCGCTCCAGATCATATTGACGAACCCATATCTGAGCTGGTCGGCGGCGCCACGGCGCGAGCCGACCGAGCCTCCACGTCTCCCCCCGAGGCTCTGGCCCGATCGGCGAGTCATCCGACTCGCTCCGCCGCAATCGCTATCACCCTGCATTAGGACTCATCCCTGCCGGCCATGCGCCAGCGTCCTTTTTCGCCTCGAACTTCCTCCCTGCTGCGGAAAGTCTACGGAAGTGCGGGTCTTCGTGTTGAACATGCCCCTCCTGGCGGCCGCCGCGGGGCCGCGGGGGTAACATCGTCCGCCGTCCAGCGTGCATCCCGTCGCTCGGCCCTCCAACACTTGACGCGCCGCCCCAGCCCGCTCATCCACAGGTTCGCGCAGCCCGGGGGCCGTGGAAGCTCGCCCCTGCGGCGCCTGGACCGCACCCTGGGCGTGGCGCTTCTGATGGCGCTCGGCACGCTGCGGCGCGGCCGGCCGGCCCCCGCGGCGCCGCGGCGAATCGGGATCATGAAGACGACCGGGATCGGGGACGCGATCCTGGCCAGCGCGGTCGTCCGCGACGTCGTCGCGGCCTTCCCGCGGGCCGAGGTCGTGGTGTTCGCCGGCGTGGAGAACGCCGGCCTGGCGCGGCTCGTCGAGGGCGCCCGCGTCGTGGAGATCCCGGCGGCGCGCCCGTGGGCCGCGCTCCCGCTGCTGCGCGCCGAGCGTCTGGACGTCCTCGTGGACATGGGCCAGTGGGCGCGTCTGGAGGCGCTCTACGCCGCGCTGTCCGGCGCCCGCTGGACGGTCGGGTTCTCCACCCCCGGCCAGCGGCGGCACTACGCCTACGACGCGACGGTCGTCCACTCGGATCGGATGCCGGAGCTGGACAACCTCCGCCGCCTGGTCGCGCCGCTGGGAGTCGAGTCGGCGTCCGAGCCGCGCTTCGAGCTCTCCGAGCAGCCCGCTCCCCCGCCCGCTCCCGACCCCTACGTCGTGTTCCACCTGTGGCCGGGCGGCTTTCGCAGCGAGCTGCGCGAGTGGCCGCAGGAGTCCTGGCGCGAGCTCGCGCGCCGCATGGTCGGCGAGGACTTCTCGATCGTGCTCACCGGCGGTCCCGGCGACGCGGAGCGCACCGACGAGTTCCTGCGCTCGTGCGGCGAGCTGGCCGGCGGCCTCGTCTCGATCGCCGGGCGCTGCCGGCTGCCCGAGCTGGTGGACGTCCTGGCCCGCGCCCACTGCGTGGTCAGCGTGAACACGGGGGTCATGCACCTTGCCGCCGCCACGGGGGTGCCCACCGTCGGGCTCAACGGGCCCACCTCGGCGCTGCGCTGGGGGCCGGTCGGCCCGCGGGCCGTCTCCGTCGACTCCGACCTTCCGGGATGCGGGTTCCTCAACCTCGGGTTCGAGTACGACGGCCGGCGCACCGACTGCATGAGCGGGATCAGCGTCGACCGGGTGATGGCCGCGGCGCGGGAGGGGTCGCGTGTCTGAGCTGCGCCCGCAGGACGCCGAGCACCTGAGCGCGGCCGGCGTCGAGCCCGGCGCCGTGGTGCGCGCCCTGGTCGCGCTGGCGGGGGCGCTGCGCGCGGGAGGGAAGGTCCTGACCTTCGGGAACGGCGGCAGCGCCGCCGACGCGCAGCACTTCGCCGCGGAGCTGGTCGGGCGCTTCGAGCGCGAGCGGGCCGCGCTGGCGGCGATCGCGCTGACCACCGACACCTCGGCCCTCACGGCGATCGCGAACGACTTCGGCTTCGAGCGCGTCTTCGCGCGGCAGGTCGAGGCCCTGGGCCGGCCGGGCGACGTGGCGCTGGCCATCAGCACCAGCGGCACCTCGCCCAACGTGCTGGAGGCGGTGAAGGCGGCACGCGACGCCGGGATGACGACGATCGGGCTGTGCGGCGCGAGCGGCTGCCCGCTGTGCCAGGCCGTAGACGTCGCGATCGTCGCCCCGGCGGGCGGGGCGGCGCGCGTCCAGGAGGCGCACCTCGCCGTCGAGCACGTGCTCTGCCGCGCGCTGGAGGAGCGGCTGTTCGCCGGGGGCGAGTCGCTCGCCGTGCTGAGCCCCGGCTCGGTCGCCGAGCTGGCCGACCTCGTCGCGCTGCGCCAGGGCTGGCGCGCGACCGGACGCACCGTCGTCTGGACCAACGGCTGCTTCGACGTCCTGCACGCCGGTCACCTGGCGAGCCTGCGCGCGGCGCGCGCCTTCGGAGACGTCCTGGTGGTCGGGCTGAACTCGGACGCCGCCGTCCGGCGCCTCAAGGGCGACGGCCGCCCGCTGATGCCCGCAGCCGACCGGGCCGCCCTGCTCGCCGCGCTGCGTCCGGTCGACTACGTCGTCGTGTTCGACCAGGACACCCCGGAGTCCGCGCTCGAGGCGCTCCAGCCGGACGTTCACTGCAAGGGCGCGGACTACGCCCCGCCCGACGGCCAGCCGATCCCCGAGCGCGCGCTGGTCGAGTCCTACGGCGGGCGCGTCGAGTTCCTGCCGCTGCTGCCGGGCCGCTCGACCACGGGCTTCGTCGCCTCCGTCCAGCGCGCGACGTCGTGACCGGCCGGGGCGACCCCGCCGTCCTCCTGGACCGGGACGGCACGATCATCGAGGACGTCGGCTATCCGCGCGACCCGGAGGACGTGCGGCTGATCGACGGCGCCGCGGACGGTCTGGCCCGGCTGCGGGAGTCCGGATTTCGCCTCGTCGTCGCCAGCAACCAGTCCGGCATCGGCCGCGGTCTGATCACCGCCGCCGAGGCGCGCGCGGTGCACGAGCGCGTGGTCGCGGAGCGCGAGCGCCACGGCGTCGCCCTGGACGGCGCGCGCTCCTGCCCGCACGCTCCCGACGCCGGCTGCGAGTGCCGCAAGCCCAAGCCCGGGCTGCTCCTCGCCGCGGCGGACGAGCTCGGGCTCGACCTGGGCGCCTCGTTCATGCTCGGCGACCGCCTCTCGGACGTGGAGGCGGGCCGGCGGGCGGGCTGTCGCACGGTCCTGCTGGCGACCGACCCGCCGGCCGGCGCGCAGGCCGACCACGTCGCCGCGCGCTGGTTCGAGGCCCTCGACTTCATCCTGCGTTCGGGGACGCCGGCGTGACCGAGGTCTCGGACCTGCGCGGGTGCACC
>DATLOP010000374.1:0-2067 GCA_035536255.1 Solirubrobacteraceae bacterium | reverse complement strand
GTCGCCGGCGTCGGGCGGGTCGGCGGCGCCCCGCACGGCCGCCGCGGCGGACTCCGGCGGCGGCTCCCCGACCACGGCCACGCCGGCCAGCCGGCCGCCCGTGCCCTCCAGCGCCTCGCGGACCTCGCGGATCGTGCTGTTCGGCAGGTCGCCCAGGCCGACCAGCCCGATCCGCCGCCCGACCAGGCGCCCCTCCACGAGCAGCGGATACAGCGCCTCCTCGAAGGCGGCGCGCTCGCCCAGCTCGCGGCGCAGGTCGGCCGAGCGGGCGTTGGCCTGGCGGACGTCCGAGCGCAGGGAGTCGCGCACGTTGCGCTCGGCGCTGGAGACGAGCCCCTGGTCGCCGATCGCCACGCCGAGCAGCAGCCCGATCATCAGGCTGAGCAGGACGGCGACCAGCGACAGCGCGTGGTAGCGGAAGTCGAACATCGTGCGGCGGGGAGCCTAGCCTGCGCCCGCTACAGGTCCATGCCGAGCAGGACGCGCAGCTTGAGCCACAGCAGGTCGGCCACCTCGCGCAGCGCCGGCGTGGCCAGCACCACGGCGACGAGGACGAGGACGCCCACGAGCAGCACCAGCATCACCGGCGCCGAGCCCGGCTGGGGGCGATACAGGCGGCTCACGCCCTTGGCGTCGACCAGGATCTCGCCGATGCGCAGGCGGGTCAGGAAGGTGGACGACATGCCCTGGCGGTTCTTGTCCAGGAACTCGACGAGGTTGAAGTGCGAGCCCACCGAGACGATCAGCGACGCGCCCTTCTCGGCCGCGATCAGCATGGCCACGTCCTGGCTGGTGGCGGGCGCGGGGACGATCTTGTAGGGGACGCCCAGGCGCTCGACCGCCTCGCGGCCGGGGGCGCGACCGTCGGGGTAGGCGTGGACGACCAGCTCGGCGCCGCTGCGCAGGGCGGACTCGGTGGCCGAGTCCATGTCCCCGACGATCATGTCGGGCTTGAAGCCCTCCTCGATGAGGGCGTCGGCGCCGCCGTCCACGGCGACCAGGGCCGGGCGCGTGTCGCGGATGTAGTTGCGCAGGGCCTTGATGTCGCGCTTGTGGTCGACGCCGCGGACCACGACCAGGGCCGGGCGGTCGCGGAACTCGGTGGCGAACTGCGGCAGCTCGAGCTTGCCGGCCAGCAGCTCCTTCTCCTCGACCATGCGCTGGACGGTGTTCTGCGCGAAGGCCTCCAGGGCCTCGCCGATGTCGCGGCGGCGCTGCTCGGTCAGCTCCTGGACGGTCTGGGGGTCCTGGTGCTCGCCGCGCGCGACCACCTCGCCGTGGCGCAGGACCTCGCCGGCGCGCACCACGATCGGATCGCCGTCCTCGAGCGCGTCGAACAGCGGCGCCCCGGGCGCGTCGACCAGGTGGATCCCCGCCTGGACGAGCAGCAGCGGGCCGGCGTTGGGATAGCGCCCGCTGGTGGAGGGCGCGCAGTTGACCACGCACTCGACGCCGCACGCGATCAGGTCCTCGGCCGACACGCGATCGAGGTCGAGGTGGTCGATGATCGCCACGTCGCCGCGGCGCAGCCGCTTGACCAACCGCTTGGTGCGCTTGCCCAGGCGCGCGATGCCCGCGATCTCGCGACCCGCGACAGCCGAGCTCGCCGCGGGATCGCCTGTCGTCCCGGAGACGGCCACGCGGAGAGTCTACGCCGCTGTCCTCAGGAGCTCGCGGGCGTGCTTGCGCGCGCCGGCGTCGTCGCCGTCGGCGCCGAGCATGCGGACGAGCTCCTCGACCACGCCCGGGCCCGTGACCTCCTCGACCGTGGCGCGGGCCGGGTCGGCGCCCGTGTCCTTCTCGATCCGGAAGTGGCGGTCGGCCAGCGAGGCGACCTGCGGCAGGTGGGTGATGCACAGCACGCGCCGGCCCCGGGCCAGCGCTCGCAGCCGCTCCCCCACCGCCCGCGCCGTGTGGCCGCCGATCCCCGCGTCGATCTCGTCGAACACGAGCAGGGGCGCCGGCGCGGCGGCGCCGTCCGCCGGGGCGCTGTCGCCGGCGCGCGGGCCGCTCTCCGCGGCCACGCCGGTCAGGGCGAGCATCACGCGCGAGAGCTCGCCGCCGGAG
>DATLOP010000373.1:0-3811 GCA_035536255.1 Solirubrobacteraceae bacterium | reverse complement strand
CAGAACTTCTCGAAGCCGCCGCCGGTTCCCGACTCGCCGACCGTCACCTTGGCGTTCGGGTTCTCCTGCTGGAAGCCCTCGGCCGCCGCCTGGGCGAACGGGAAGACCGTGCTGGAGCCGTCGATGGCGATGCTGCCGGAGACGTTGGCGCCGGAGCCGCCGCCGCCTCCGTTCGCCTCGTCGTCGCCGCACGCGGCGGCGCCGAGCGCGAGGGCGCCGGCGGCGGCGAGGGCGGTGAGCTTGTGGGTGCGCGTCATGTGATGCGGGTCTCCTTGTGTCGAGTGTGCGGCGGTTCGTCCGGCCGCGTGTGAAAACCGTGTGAAGGCTCGGCGAACAGGCGGTAGCCGAAGCCGACGTGGGTGTGGATGAACGTCCAGCCGGGCAGCGCCGCCTCGAGCTTGGCCCGCAGCTTGTGGACGTAGACGTCCACGCTGCGGTCGCCCGGCCGCATGGGATCGCCCCACGCCAGCTCGAAGAGCGCCTCGCGCGAGACGATGCGCCCGGGGCGGCGCGCCAGCGCCACCAGGAGGTCGAGCTCGCGGCGCGAGACGTTCAGGGGCTGGGAGCCCGCGAGGGCCAGGCCCTCCGCCGGTCGCACCTCGAGCGGCCCGGCGCGCAGGACCTCGGTTTCGCTTGCCGTCTCCAGCGCCCGGGAGGCTCCCGGGCGGCGGTGGCGTGGCGGTTATCGCGCGGTGAAGGCCCTGTGAAAGGCCTGTGAACCGGGGCCGTCGACGGTGAGGGTGAGGTGGTCGTCGCGCTCGGTCAGCTCGAGCTTCAGCTGGGCGCAGCAGCTTGCCTCGGCCTCGACCAGGGCGTGCAGGCGCTTGCGGGTCTCGTCGTCGGCACGGAAGCGGAACTCGGTCTCGGAAACGGCGGCGATGAGGGAGTCGGTCCCGATCGCCGTGATCTCCTCGATGCGGTCGTTCAGGGCGGTCGGGGCGAGGGTGCAGGCCGGGAAGTCGCTCGTCACAGGGAGGCTCCGATCACGTTCAAGCGGCGGGTCAGGCCATCCAGGGCGAAGGCGCGGACCTCGTCAGGGTCGACGCCGAACGCCGGCCCCTCGCCGTTCTCCGACGGTGGCGGCTCGAGCGCCTGGGCGACGGCGGGGAGCAGGCCGTGGAGGGTGGCCTTGATCCGGTCGGCTTGAGCGGGATCGTCGGCGACCGCCTGCTTGAGGAAGCCGGTCCCGTAGGCCACGTGGCGCTGCTCGTCGCGCGCGATCCGGCGGTAGCCCTCGACGAAGCCGGGGATCAGGCCGTGCTCGTTGAGGTACTGCGTGATGAAGCGAAACGCCGTCGTCCCGAGCGTTCCCTCGATCACCTGGTGGTAGATCGTCACGAACTCGACCTTGGCCGCGCGGTCGCGCGGGTCGGCGACGAGCTTCTCGTGGGCCTGGACGAGCGCCTCGTCGAAGATCGTGCGGAACGGGTCGCCCAGGTGCTCGCGCGCCCGGGCCACGTGGGCGGCGATGGCGTCGGGGTCGGACACGACCTCGTTCTGGAAGCGCGCGTAGAACTGCAGGTGACGTGCCTCGTCGACCTGCTGGGAGGCCAGGTAGCTGGTCTCCTCCTCGTCGTCGGCGGCCAGGACGAGGCCGGTGAACTGGGTCGTGATGCGCTCCTCGGCCACGATGAGGCTGGAGAGCGCCCACAGCACCGCGTCGCGCTCGGACTCTGGCATCTCGGCCCAGCCGGCGGCGTCGGCGGTGAGGTCGATGGCCTGGGACGACCACGGCTCACGCTCCCAGGCCAGGAACAGGTCCTGCGGCGTGAAGAGCTGGTCGGTCGTCATGGCTTGCGCGCGCGCACGTTCGCGGACGCGGCCTGCGGGTGCACGCGGTGGGTCTCGCGGACCTCGACGTCGACCAGGCCGGCGGCGGCCAGCTTGCCCGCGTACTCGTCCTGCGTCAGCGCGCCGGCGACGCACCCCGTCCACTGGGCCATGTCGGCCCGCGTGGCCTCGTCCATGTCGGGATCGGCTACCACGTCGCTGACCGCCAGGCGTCCTCCGGGCCGCAGGACGCGCGCCACCTCGCGCAGGACGCGGTCCTTGTCGGCGGACAGGTTGATGACGCAGTTGGAGATGACGACGTCCACGCTGGCGTCGGGGAGCGGGATCTCCTCGATGTAGCCCTTGACGAACTCGGCGTTGTCCACGCCCGCCTCGCGGGCGTTGGCCCGGGCGCGCTCGAGCATCTCGTCGGTCATGTCCAGGCCGATGGCGCGGCCGGTGGGGCCGACGCGGCGGGCGGAGATGAGGACGTCGGCGCCGGCGCCGGAGCCCAGGTCCAGGACGGTCTCGCCCTCGGGGAGGTCGGCGACGGCGGTCGGGACCCCGCAGCCGAGGGACGCGGTGACGGCCTGCTCTGGCGCCTGCGCCGCGGTGTCGTCGTCGTAAAGACCGGCACCGAAGGGGGCGCTGTCGCGGGAGGCGGTCTCGGTGCCGCCGCAGCCGCAGCCGGCCTCGCCGGCGATGGGGTCGCAGCCGTCGTTGGCCCTCGCCGCCTCGGCGTAGCGGTCGCGCACGAATGCGCGCGTCGCGTCGAGGTCGGTGGTGTCGGTCAGCTCAGCCATGTCTCCAGCTCCTTGAGTGCGTCGGGGATCACGTAGTAGAAGGCCCACAGGCCGACGCGCTCGGAGTCCACGATGCCCGCGTCGCGCAGGACCTTCAGGTGGTGGGAGAGCGTCGGCTGGCTCACGTCGAACAGCGGGACCAGCTCGCAGACGCATGCCTTGCCGGGGTGGCGGCGCAGGACGTCGACGAGCTGCAGGCGGATCGGGTCGCCCAGCGCCTTGGCCAGCCCCGCCATCCGCGTGGCCTGGCCGCGGTCGACGTCGGGATAGACGACGGGCTCGCAGCACGGCTCGCCGGGCGGGCGCTTCTGCTTGGGGGCGGGCGCGATCGGCAGATCGACGGGCATCGATCTACATATACCTATTGAATCGACGTTTGTCAATGGAGTATCTTCGTGGATGCGGTGGCCAACGTGCTCTTCGTCTGCCTGCACAACGCGGGGCGCTCGCAGATGAGCGAGGCCCTGTTCACGCGCGCGGCCGGCGCCGCGCACGCGGCGCGGTCGGCGGGGACGACTCCCGGCGACCGGGTCCATCCCGAGGTGGTCTCGGTCATGGACGAGCTCGGGATCGACCTGCGCGACCGCGTCCCCCGCGCGCTGACGCCTGAGCTCGCCGAGTGGGCCGACGTCGTCGTGACCATGGGCTGCGGCGACGAGTGCCCCTACGTCCCCGGCCGCCGCTACCTCGACTGGGACCTCCCCGACCCCAAGGGCCGCCCGCTCGAAGCGGTCCGCGCCACCCGCGACGACATCGCCGCCCGCGTCGAGGCACTTCTCCGCGAACTCTGACCTTTCCGCGTCCCCTTCGGCACAGAGGCCACGGCAGGATCGGCCCCGTGCCGGAGTCGCGTGCCGTTAACCACCATAGAGGTGCAGAACTGCACCCAACGGCTCGGGAGCGGGCGATGGCGGCGCTCGCGACCCGTCAGCACGGGGTGATCACGCGGGCCCAGATCGAAGCGCTCGGGGTGAGTCGACGAGGGATCGATCGACGACTTGCGTCGGGCCGGTTGGATCCGCTGTACCGCGGGGTTTACTCGGTCGGCCACCGTGCGGTGTCCCGGGAGGCCAGGTGGCTGGCGGCAGTGCTCGCCATCGGGCCGGACGCTGTCCTGAGCCACCGCTCCGCGGCGGCACTCTGGGGTCTGCGGCCGACGAGCCGCGCGAAGATCGAGGTCACCGCGGGCCGGGCGCTGCGGTCCCGACTGGGGATCCAGGTGCACCGGGCGGAGGTGG
>DATLOP010000372.1:0-2220 GCA_035536255.1 Solirubrobacteraceae bacterium | reverse complement strand
TCCCCGGGCCGGCCCCGATCGGCGTCCCCAACTTCTTCATCGAGAAGTTCCGCATCCCGCCCTTCCTGCTCCCGATCTACCCGGCCGCGGGCATCGAGTACGGGATCGACTGGTGTGTCCTCGCGGCGATCAACGAGATCGAGACCGACTACGGGCGCAACCTCAACATCTCCAGCGCGGGGGCGCAGGGCTGGATGCAGTTCATGCCGCCCTCCTGGAAGGCCTACGGCGTCGACGCCAACGACGACGGGCGCAAGGACCCCTACAACCCGGTCGACGCGATCTTCGCCGCGGGCCGCTACCTCAAGGCCGCGGGGTACGCGCAGGACAAGCGCCGCGCCGTGTACGCCTACAACCACGCCTGGTGGTACGTCGACTCGGTCATGCTGCGCTCCAAGCTGATCTGCGGGCTGCCCGAGCCGCTCGTCGGCGCCATCACCGGCCTGACCCAGGGTCACTTCCCCGTCGCCGCTCGCGCCACCTACGCCAACGACATCTCCGAGCGCGAGGCCCTCGCCCGCGCGCGCGGGTCCAACGCGGCCAAGACCGTGACCAGCTCGCCCACCCGCCGGGGCATCAACATCTACTCGAAGTCCGGCGCCCCGGTCATCGCCGTCAACGACGGCGTGATCAAGAAGGTCGGGATCGACAAGCGCCTCGGCCGCTACGTCGTGCTCCAGGACGTCTACGGCAACAACTACACCTACGCGCGCCGGGGGCGCATCGCGGCGTCCTACCCCTCCCCCAAGCCCAAGCCGGTCTCGGCCGCGTCGATCAAGCGCGAGCTCGAGCTGCCGAGCAAGCCGTCCGATCCCAGGCCCACGCAGGCCGCCTCGGCGGGCGCCCAGCCGCGCACCGGCGCGCCCACGCGCGGCGGCCCGGCGCCGCGCGCCGTGCGGACGGTCCAGGTGGTCAAGGAGCGCCTGTTCGCGCACCCGGGCCGCGGCTCCGCGTACCGCAACGGCGGCGAGCAGCAGCTGCTGCAGGCCGGCAAGCCGGTGGCCGGCTACACGACCTTCGACGCCTACTTCAAGCAGGTGCTGGGCCTCAAGCGCGAGGACGTGGTCCTCAAGCCGCTGCGCCCCGGCGCCCAGGTCATCGCCGGCACGGTCCTCGGGCGCATCGAGAAGGAGGAGGCCTCCAACCTCGCGCCGCACATCCACTTCTCGATTCGCCCGGCCGGCAAGAACTCGCCCGCCATCGACCCCAAGCCGATCCTCGACGGCTGGAAGCTGCTCGAGTCCACCGCGATCTACCGCGCGGCCGGCAAGAACCCGTTCTTCGGCCCCGACGCCAAGAACCCGACGATCGGGCAGATCCTGCTGATGAGCAAGGACCAGATGCAGCGCCGCGCCATGGCCGACCCGCGCATCGAGGTCTACGACTGCGGCCGGCGCGACATCCTCACCGGCCAGGTCGACCGCCGGGTGCTGGCCACCCTCCTGTACCTGACGTCGTCGGGCCTCAAGCCGACCGTCTCTTCGCTGAAGTGCGGCCACTCCTACTTCACCAAGGCCGGCGGGGTCTCGATGCACTCGTCCGGCAACGCGGTGGACATCGCCGCCGTCAACGGCATCCCGATCATCGGCCACCAGGGCGCCGGGTCGATCACCGACATCACGATCCGCCGGCTGCTCACGCTCCAGGGCAACCTGAGGCCGGCCCAGATCATCTCCCTGATGAAGTACGAGGGCCACGACAACACGCTGGTGCTGTCCGACCACCACGACCACATCCACGTCGGGTGGACGCCCAACTACGGCGACAACGCGTCGCGCTACAACGCCGCCCTGAAGCCGGGCCAGTGGATCAAGCTGATCGACCGTCTCAACGAGATCGACAACCCGACGGTGCCGGTGAAGCCGTCCCGGGCGGCCATCCCCGTCGGTCGCACGAGCCGCGCCCACCGCGGCGAGTAGCCACCTGCCCTTCCGCTTCGCGCAGTTCGAGTTCCCGTGGGCCCTGGGGCCCGACGACGGGCGCTACGTCGTGCGCTCCGTCGACGACGTCACCCACGTGGTCGTCGTGCGCACGCTCGGGGCGCCGGAGCGCCGGCGCCTGCGCAAGCCCCGGCCGCGCGCGGTGGGCCCCGAGCCGGCGCCCGAGCCCGTGGCCACCTGCTCGGTGACGGTGGTCTACGCGCCCGAGGTCGCGGCGCCGGAGGCCGGGGAGTGGCTGTCCGAGGCCGGCGAGGACCGCCTCGACGAAGCCCTCGTCGTG
>DATLOP010000371.1:0-11149 GCA_035536255.1 Solirubrobacteraceae bacterium | reverse complement strand
CGCCGTACGCGCGCGCCACCGCGCAGATCTCCTCCAGCGGCGCCACGTCGCCGTCCATCGAGAACACGCTGTCGGTGACGATCGTCGCCGGGCCCCCGGCCTCCTCGAGCTGCCACTCCAGGTGCTCGACGTCGGCGTGGTCGTAGACCCGCGTCTCGGCCCGCGCGAGGCGGCAGCCGTCCACGATCGAGGCGTGGTTGAGCTCGTCGGACAGCACGACGCCGTCCTGGGCCAGCGCGGCCACGATCCCCGTGTTGGCCAGGTACCCCGAGCCGAACAGCACGCACGCCTCGGCGCCCTTGAACTCGCACAGCGCCTCCTCCAGCCGGCGGTGGATGGTCATCGACCCCGAGACCAGCCGCGACGCCCCGGCGCCCACGCCCCAGCGCATGGCCGCGTCGGCCGCCGCCTGGCGCACCCGCGGGTGGTCGGCCAGCCCGAGGTAGTTGTTGGAGCACAGCAGCAGCACCGGCTCGCCGTCGAGCACGACGCGCGGGCCCTGGGGCCCGCTGATCATCCGCAGGCGACGGTAGAGGCCCGACTCGCGCAGCTCCTCCAGCCTGGCCTCGACATCCACGAAGAGTTACCCCCGCGGGGCATCCAGCCCCACGGCCGGATCCGGCCGGGCTTCCTCCGGCCGCCTGTAACGGTTCAGCGCGCCGTCCGGGCGCGGCGGCACGGCCGCCTTCTTGGCGAAGCGCAGCTGCGTGGAGGGGTCCCACAGGCGTATCTCGATCTCGCCGCCCGGCGTGGCCGCGTCCAGGTAGTCCTCCACGACGTCCGGCGTGTCGCCGTCCAGCCAGCCCGAGCGGTTGTCGGGGCGCGGGTTGGCGCCGTTGTCGGGCTGGCGCGCCACGTTGAGGCCGAGGTCCTCGAACATCTCGCGGTCCTGCTCGGGGGTGTTGCCCAGCGTGGTGAGGAAGTTGCCCATCATCACGCCGTTGACGCCCGCCTTCACGGCGAGCGGCTGCAGGTCGCCGAGGTTCTCGACGCGGCCCCCGCACAGGCGGAACAAAGCGCGCGGCATGATCAGGCGGAAGATCGCGATCCACTTCACGGCCTCCCACGGGTCCATGAAGTCGCGGTCGCCGAACTTGGTGCCGGGGCGCGGGTTGAGCAGGTTGATCGGGACCGAGTCGGGGTCGATCCCGGACAGCTCGAAGGCCATCTCGACCCGCTGCTCCGGCGTCTCGCCGAGGTTGAGGATGCCGCCGACGCACGTCTCCAGGCCGGCCTCCTTGACCGCCTCGATCGTGCGCAGCCGGCCCTCGTAGCGGACCGTGGTGGAGACCTCGTCGTAGTAGGAGCGCGCCGTCTCGACGTTGTGGTGCACGCGCTGGATGCCCGCCTCGCGCAGCGCGCGGGCGCGCGCCACCGACATGTGGCCCACCGAGGCGCAGCGCTTGAGGTTCGTCTCCTCGGCCACCAGCCGCGCCCCGGCCAGGATCTTCTCGAAGTCGCGCTTGGACAGCCCCTGGCCCTGGGTGACCATGCAGAAGCGGTGGGCGCCCGCCGCCTCGGCCGCGCGCGCGTGCTCGAGGATCTGCTCGGGCTCCATCATCGCGTGCAGCGGCGTCTCGGCCTCGGCGAAGCGCGACTGGGCGCAGAACCCGCAGTCCTCGGCGCAGCCGCCCGACTTGGCGTTGACCAGCGAGCACATGTCGGTGGAGTCGCCGAAGCGCTCCACGCGCGCGTTCCAGGCACGCTCGACCAGCGCCTCGATCTCGCGCGGCTCGCGCAGCGCGCCGAGCTGCAGCGCCTCCTCCCGGGAGATGAGCGGGGGCATCGGGCGCGGAGCGTAGGCCCCGCCCCGGACGGCTAGCTCACGCCCCGGAGGCCGTCGTCCCGGCCGCCAGCGCCGGGGGAACGCAGTACGCGCCCTCCGAGAACCCCTCGCTCTGGATCCCCAGCGCCCAGTTGAACCGCGCGCGGTAGTTCTCCAGCGCGATCACCGACGTCAGCTCGACGATCTGCGCCTCGTCGAAGCGCGCGCGCAGGCGCTCGAAGAGCTCGTCGGGGACGTCGACGGGCGTGCGCGTCATCGCCTCGGCGTACTCGACCACGAGCTTGTCGTCGTCGGACAGGACGTCGCTGTCGCGGGGGTCGAGCAGGGCTCGCAGGTCCTCGTCCGACACGCCCTTGGCCCGCACGATGGCCGACCCGAAGTCCAGGCACCACTCGCACCCGCTGAGCTGCGCCGCCTTCATCGTCGCCAGCTCCTTGAGGCGCCCGTCCATGCGGGTCGCACGCTCGGTCGCCATCTCGAAGGCGCCATAGCCCAGCAGCAGCGGCGTGCTGTGGGCCGTCAGCTTGATCGGCTCCATCACGCGCCCGAACTGCCGCTTGGTCTGGCCGTAGACGGCGCGCACGAGCGGGTTGCGCGGGCGCTCGACGCCCGAAAGGCGGGTGGCGCCGCCGGCGGGCGCGGCCCCGGCGCCCCGCCGGGCCAGGGTGGGGGTGCGGGCGAGCAGGACGAGCAGGGCCGCCGGGCCCGCGACGGTGAGCGCCAGCGAGACGGCGTTGGCCACCGCGTCGCCCGTCTCGTAGGCGCCGAGGTTGAAGAAGTGCCACACGGCGTGCGGGAGCGCCCACAACAGCCACACCACGAGGGTGAGCGTGACCAGGCGGCGCTCGAGCCGCACCGCCGCCACGGCCAGCAGCAGCGCCGTGGCCAGGAACAGCGCGCCCACGTCGCGGACCAGGTGCTCGCTGTACTCGGGCAGCGCCGCGACCCAGCCGCCGCGCCCGGCCGGGAAGTCGTCGTAGAAGGAGCGCGGGAAGAACAGCGCCCACACGCCGTCGATCAGCTGCACCGCGGCGAGCGGCCACAGGACGAGCCGGAACGCGGTGGGGTGGGGGACGGTCCGCTCAGGCATGGGCGGGGCTCCTTTCGTCGACGAGGGCTTCGATCATGGCGACGGCGCCGTCGACCCAGGCGGCGAGGAAGCGCTCCTCCTCCACTCCGCCGGGCGCGGGCCCGAACAGCAGCTCCTGCAGCGTGTAGCCGACGAGCGCGTCGGTGAGGACGGCCGCCGCGCCCCCGGCCGCCTCGGCCCGCCCGCCGCGCGCCGCGACGTGGCTCGCCAGGCGCTCGGCGGCCAGGCGATGGCCGTGGTCGACGATGGCCTCGCGAAACGCGGCGGCCAGCTCCGGAAAGCGCTCGCCCTCCTTCATCACGATGCGCGTGAGCTCGTGCTCGCGGCGCAGCTCGTCGATGCCCAGGTGCGCGATCAGCGTCATCTCGGCGCGCAGGTCGCCCAGGGGCAGCAGCGGAGCCGCGTCGTGGAGCCGGTCCACGGCCGCGGTGTGCTCGGCCATCACCGCCTCGAGCAGCTCCTGCTTGGAGGCGAAGTGCTTGTACAGGGCTCCCGAGCGGGGGGAGAGGCCCGCCGCCGACTCGATGTCGCCCACGGACGTCCCCCGGTAGCCGCGCTGCGCGAACAGGCGCCGCGCGGCGGCGACGATGCGCTCTCGGGTGGGCGGCAATCCGGCGATTGCCGTAGGTAATCAGACGATTACTCGGGTGGCAAGCCGTTGGTGTCCGCGACCTCGCGGATCGTCGCGCGGATCTCCGTCAGTGGCGTGCCCTTCTCGAGGTAGCGGTCGGCGCCGCGCTCCAGCACCGGCCCCTCCATGCGCGCGGCGGCGAACCCGGAGACGACGACGATCTTCGTCGCCGTGGCGCGCGAGCGCAGCTCGTCGATCACCTCGAGCCCGTCGCGGTCGGGCATCGAGAGGTCCAGGAGCACGACGTCGGGGGTCTGCGAGTCGACGGCGTCGATGCACTGGGCGCCGTCGGCGGCCTCGCAGATGACCTCGATGCCCGGATCGGCCTCGAGGCCGAAGCGCATGAGGTCGCGGAACTCCCTTACGTCGTCGCAGAGGCAGACACGCACCATTGCCCTTCAAGATCGTCCATTCGCGGCGCCGGCGGAATCGTGCGTCCGTCGTAAAGGCCGCTGAGCGGCGTCCCCCAATTGGGGGTCATCAGATCGGCGCGGCTAACGCCCGCGCCAGCGCGGGCGGCGCTTCTCGGCGAACGCGCGCACGCCCTCCTGGAAGTCCTCGGAGGCGAAGCAGGCGCGGCGCAGCTCGACCAGGTCCTCCTCGACGGCGGGGTCCAGGACGCCGCGCGCGGCCAGCATCTCGCGGATCACGCGCTTGTTGCCGCGCAGCGACAGCGGCGCGTTGCCGGCGATCTCGCTCGCCAGCTCCAGCGCCGCCGCCTCCAGCTCGTCCGGCGCCACCACCCGGTTGACCAGGCCCCAGCCCGCCGCCTCCTCGACGTCGACGTTGCGCCCGACGAGGAACAGCTCGCGGGTGCGCGCCGCACCCACGACGTCGAGGAACTTCTGGATCCCCGTGTGGGAGTACACGAGGCCCAGCTTGGCCGGCGGCATCCCCACCCGGATCCCCGTGGCGGCGATCCGCAGGTCGCACGAGAGCGCGACCTCCAGCCCGCCCCCGATCGCGTGGCCGTTGAGGGCGGCGACGATGGGGAACGGGTGGGACTCCAGCGCCTCGATGGCCGCCGCGAACGGGTGCGCGACGAGCTTCTCGGCCTCCTCGGCGAACGTCTCCTCCGGCATGTCGCCGATGTCGTAGCCCGCCGAGAACATGCCGTCCGAGCCGGTGAGCAGGACGCAGCGCGCCTCGATCCGGGGCAGCGCCGCCGCGATCGCGTCGAGCATCTCCAGGTCCAGCGCGTTGCGCTTGCCCGGGTTGGCGATCGTCAGGCGGGCCACCGCCTCCGCCGGCTCGTCCAGGCGGAGCTTGCCGCCGGCGAGCTCGGAGGCGGCGGGCACGGCGGGGCCGGTCAGTCCTCGAGCACGACGAGCGCGTCGCCCTCGTTGACGGCCTGGCCCTCCTCGCACAGGACCTCCTTCACCGTCCCCGCGTCCTCGGCCTCGACCGGCATCTCCATCTTCATCGACTCGAGGATCACCACGGTGTCGCCCTCGTCGACGCTGTCGCCCACCTTGACCTCGATCTTCCAGACCGTGCCGGTGATGTGGGCTTCGACCTCGGGCAAGCGGACCTCCTTCGATTGGGCGGCGTGCGGGTATCGGCTGCGGGCGGCAGAATAGCCGCCCCCGATGACCGGCCCAACCTACGACACGATCGTGATCGTCTCCGCCTACAACGAGGCGGACCGCCTTCCGGACACCCTGGACGCGCTGCGCGACGCCTTCCCGGGCGCGCGGGTCCTGGTGGCCGACGACGGGTCGGGCGACGGGACGGGCCACGCGGCCCTGCAGGCGGGGGCCGAGCTGGTCCGCTCCCCGCGGACGATCGGCAAGGGAGGCGCGACGACGCTGGCCGCCGAGAAGGTGATGTCCCGGGCCCTGGAGCCCGAGGCGCCGACGATCGTGCTGTGCGACGGCGACCTGGGCGAGAGCGCGCGCGAGCTGCCGGCCCTGGCCGCCGCGGTGCGCGACGGCGGAGAGCTGGACCTGGCGATCGCGCGCTTCCGGGTGAAGGTGGGCGGCGGCTTCGGGTTCGCGGTCAACTTCTCGCGCTGGGCGACCCGCCGGCTGACCGGCCTGGAGCTGGCGGCGCCGATCTCCGGCCAGCGGGCGATGCGCGGCGCCGTGCTTGCCGCCGTGGTCCCGTTCGCGGCGCGGTTCGGGATGGAGACCGCGATGAACGTCGACGCCGCCCGCGCCGGCTTTCGGATCGGCGAGGTCGAGCTCGACCTGGCCCACCGCGCGACGGGCAAGACGATGCGCGGGTTCCTCCATCGCTTCCGCCAGCTCGCCGACTTCGCGCTGGTCTACGCCAACCGGCGCTGAGCCGCCATCCACACGCGCATCTGCGGCGCCGCGGCGACGTTCGCGCCGATCAGGCGCAGGGCCTGGCCGAAGAACCCGGTGAGCCGGCTCGAATACGGCCGCGTCGGCCCGTAGAAGCGGCGCGTCTCGCCGAAGCCGGCCTGGCGCAGGTCGCGGCGCAGCCCGCGCACCGAGACGCCGCGCTCCGTCCAGCCCGCCTCGCGCGTCGTGTGCCGGGCGTGGGGGGACAGGCGGTGCAGGACCGACGGCTCGCCCAGCAGCAGCCATCCGCCCGGACGCAGGTGGCGCGCGATGCCGGCCAGCGCCGCGGCCTGGCGCGTGGAGTGGTGCAGCGCGTCGAGCATCAGCGCGGCGTCCCATGTGTTGTCCAGGGACAGATGGTCCATGTCCGCCACCTCGAACCCGGCGTCCACGCCCCAGCGCCGCGCCCTCTCCCGGGCGACCTCGACGTTGGCCGGGACGAGGTCGACGCCGGTGGGGCGGTAGCCGGCCTCGGCCAGGAACGCCGTCGTCCAGCCCACGCCGCAGCCCACGTCGAGCACGGTGGCGGGCGGCGCGATGGCCAGCCGGTGGAGCATCTCGGTGACCGCGGCCCACTGCAGCCAGCACTCCGCGCCCCAGCCGTGGGACCACCCGAACGGCTTGCGCGCCTCGCGCTCCATCACCTCCGGGGTGCGGCTCGCCACCTCGGCCTGCTTGTGCCTCTCGACCGGCATCCGGCCCACTGTATGGTCACGCGCCGCGTGAAGCCCGTCCTCGCCGTCCTCGCCGCCCTCCTGCTCTCGCTGGCCGCCGCGCTGCCCGCGGGGGCCGCCGGGCCCCGCCGCTCGGTCCCGTTCGGGTGGATGGGCGTCCTGGCCGGCCCGCCGCTGGCCGAGCCGGGCGACCGCCGCACCAACTCGGAGGCCCGCGCGATGGCCCGCGCCGGGGTGGAGTCGGTGCGCTTCGCCTTCTACTGGCGCGACGCCCAGCCCGACGAGCCGTTCGTCACGCGCTACAGGCGCACCGACCGGATGGTGCGCGCCGCCGCCCGCGCCCACCTGTGGGTCCTGCCCACGGTGCTCGGCACGCCGCGCTGGGCGCGCCACGACCCCGACCACTACGCCTCCCGCCCCCGCGATCCCGACGACTTCGGCCGCTTCATGGGCGAGCTGGTGGGGCGCTACGGGCCGCGGGGCACGTTCTGGGAGGAGAACCCGGGGATCCCGCGCCGCCCCATCCGGGTGTGGCAGGTGTGGAACGAGCCCGACCACCGGACGTTCTGGCGCGAGCAGCCGTACTACCGCGCGTACGTCGCCACGCTGGCCGCGGCGCGCCGGGAGATCCTGGCCCGCGATCCCGGGGCCAAGGTGGTCCTGGCCGGTCTGGTGGGTCGCAGCTGGGACCAGCTCGCGGTCCTGTACCGGCGCGGCGCCGGCCCGCACTTCGACTACGCCGCCGTGCACCCGTTCACCCGGCTGCTCACGGACGTGGTGCGGATCCTGCGCTACAACCGCACGGTCATGCGCCGCTACGGCGACGGGGACAAGCCGATGATCGCCACCGAGGTGACGTGGCCGTCGTCCAAGGGCCGGGTGCGCCCGCCGTCGGCCTTCGACCGCACCGAGGACAACCAGGCCTCGATCCTCGGCGCCCTGTTCCGCGCGCTGGCCGCGCAGCGCACCCGCCTGCGGCTGCGCGCCGTCTACTGGGCGACGTGGATGACGGAGGACCGCAGCCGGACCGACGCCTTCGACTACACGGGGCTCAGCGCCCTGCGGCGCAACGGGACGATCCGGCGCAAGCCGGCCTTCTTCACCTATCGCTCGACCGCCCGGGCTCTGCAGGGGTGCGCGAAGACCCAGCTGGCCAACGTCTGCCGGCCCTCGCCGCCCGCCCGCGCCGGCTAGCCGCGATATAGCCTGCGCCCGCATGCTGCTGGCCATCGACCAGGGGACGACGGGGACGACGTGCCTGGTCTTCGACGCCGAGGCCCAGCTGCTCGGCCGGGCCTACAAGGAATTTAAGCAGCACTTCCCGCGGCCGGGCTGGGTCGAGCACGACGCGGCCGAGATCTGGGACGTCACGCGCGCCGTCGCCATGGAGGCGCTCGACGACGCCGGCGTCGGGCCCGGCGGGCTGGCCGCGGTGGGGATCGCCAACCAGCGCGAGACCGTCTGCGCCTGGGACCCGGAGACCGGCGAGCCGCTGCACCGCGCGCTCGTCTGGCAGGACCGGCGCACGGCGGCGCGCTGCGACGAGCTGCGCGACGCCGGCCACGAGCCGCTGGTGCGCGAGCGCACGGGCCTGGTCCTGGACCCCTACTTCGCCGGGACCAAGGTGGAGTGGCTGCTGGGCCACGTCGAGGGCCTGCGCGAGCGCGCCGAGTCGGGCCGCGCGATGTTCGGGACGATCGACGCGTGGCTGATCTTCAAGCTGACCGGCGAGCACGTCACCGACGTCAGCAACGCCTCGCGCACGCTGCTGCTCGACATCCGCCGGGGGGACTGGGACCCCGAGCTGTGCGAGCTGCTGGGGGTCCCCGAGCGCGCGCTGCCCGCCGTGCGCCCCAGCGCGGGCGAGCTGGGCCGGCTGCGCGACGGAGCGCTCCCCGGCCACGACGGGGTCCCGGTGGCGGGCGCGGCCGGCGACCAGCAGGCGGCGCTGTTCGGCCAGGCGTGCCTGGACCCCGGGACCGGGAAGAACACGTACGGGACCGGCTCGTTCGTCCTCGTCAACACCGGCGCCACGCCGCCGCCGGTCACGCCGGGGCTGCTGGCCACGGTGGCGTGGGGGATCGGCGAGCGCCTGACCTACGCCCTGGAGGCCTCGATCTTCGTCACCGGCGCCGCCGTCCAGTGGCTGCGCGACGGCCTGGGGATCATCGAGACCGCCGAGGAGACGGCCGCCCTGGCCGGGTCGCTTCAGTCCAACGACGGCGTCTACTTCGTGCCGGCGCTGACCGGCCTGGGCTCCCCGCACTGGGACGCCTACGCGCGCGGGACCATCGTGGGCCTGACCCGGGGCAGCTCGCGCGCCCACCTGGCCCGCGCCGCGCTGGAGGCGATCGCCTACCAGACGGTGGACGCCGTGCGCGCGATGGAGGACGCCGGCGCCGAGCCCCTGGCCGAGCTGCGCGCCGACGGCGGCGCCACCGTGAACCCGTGGCTCATGCAGTTCCAGGCCGACGTGCTCGGCGTCCCCGTCGTCGTGCCCGAGGTGGCGGAGACGACGGCGCTGGGCGCCGCGTGCCTGGCCGGGGTGGGGGCGGGGACGCTCACCCTGGACCGGGTGCGCGAGAGCTGGCGCGAGCGCGAGCGCTACGAGCCGCGCATGTCCGGCGACGAGCGCGAGTCCCGGCTCGCCGACTGGGCGCGCGCGCTGGAGCGCGCCGGCCACTGGGCGAATGAGTAACCGCCCCGCGGGGAATGTGTAGCGTCGAAGCGATGGCCGAGGAGCTGGTCCCGATGAAGCCGCAGGTCTACAAGGACCCGCGCCCCGCCGAGCACTTCACCCGCTTCCACGAGCGCGTGCGCCGCGGGCCGCCGGACCCGATGTACGAGGCGGTCCGCATGGTCCTGTCCCCGCTGGTGTGGACGCTGTGGCGCGGACGCTCGATCGGCGCCGAGAACGTCCCGGCCTCCGGCCCGGTGATCCTCGCGCCGAACCACTTCTCGTTCATGGACCACTTCTTCCTCGCCGCCTTCATCCGGCGCAAGGTCCAGTTCATGGCCAAGTCGCAGCTGTTCGTGCGCCCGTTCCAGTTCGTCTACACCCACGGCGGGGTGTTCCCCGTGCGCCGGGGGCAAAAGGACGAGGAGGCCTTCATCACGGCCGAGACGATCCTGGGTCGCGGCGGCACGATCGCCATGTACTGCGAGGGCGGGCGCTCGCGGACGGGCAAGCTGGCCGAGAAGGCCAAGCCGGGGATCGGCCGCCTGGCGCTGGAGACGGGGGCCCTCGTCGTGCCCGTGGCCATCTACGGGTCGCAGCGGACGCGCAACTGGAAGCGCCTCCAGTTCCCCAAGGTGACGGTCCAGTACGGCGAGCCGATGGCCTTCGAGACGGTGGCGGATTCCACGCGCGAGCGTCAGCAGGCGGTGGCCGACGAGGTCCTTGCCGCCATCAAGGAGGTCTACGGCGGCCTCGAGGAGCACGGCCGGCGCGGGATCGTGCAGCGGATTCGGGCCCAGCGGCGTGCCGAGCGGCGCGCCCGGCGTACCGCCACCGCCTGACGCGTCACACTTCCCCCGTGCGCCGGCTCGCCCTGGGGATCGCCCTGTCGCTATGGCTCGCCGCCCCCGCCGCGGCGGACACGCTGGACGCGGGCGGGCTGCGCCTGGTCCCGGTCGGCGCGTTCAACCAGCCGATCCAGGCGCTGGGCGCGCCCGGCGACGACACCCGCGTGTTCGTCGTGCAGAAGGGCGGCGAGATCCGGGTCGTGGGCCCGGGCGGGAGCTCCGTGTTCCTGACGCTCAGCGGCGTGAAGTACGACCCGGGCAGCGAGCAGGGGCTGCTGTCGATGGCCTTCGCGCCCGACTACGCGTCCAGCGGGCGCTTCTACGTGTACTTCAACGACGCCACGTCGTGCACCGGGGACTTCTGCGACGTGCGGGTGGACGAGTTTCGCCGCGCCTCGGCCGACCGGGCCGACACGGCCACGCGGCGCCTGGTGTTCCGCGTCGCGCACCGGGAGGCGGCCAACCACAACGGCGGCCAGATCGCGTTCGGGCCGGACGGGCTGCTGTACGCGGCGCCGGGGGACGGCGGCGGCGCCGACGACCCGGGGTGCGACGCCCAGCGCTCGGACTCTCTCCTGGGCAAGCTGCTGCGGATCGACCCGGTCACCGGCGCCGCCCCGCAGATCTACGCGCTGGGCCTGCGCAACCCCTACCGCTTCTCGTTCGACCGGCTGACCGGCGACCTGCTGCTCGGCGACGTGGGCCAGGGCGCGCAGGAGGAGATCGACTTCCTGCCCGCGGGGGCGGCGCCGGGCGCGAACTTCGGCTGGAACCGCTACGAGGGCACCGCGCCCTACCGGACGAACTGCATCGCCACGACCCCCGACCGCTACGTCGGCCCGGTGCTCACCTACGCCAACCCGGTGGGCGCACCGGCGGCGGTGACCGGCGGGGTCGTGGTCCGCGACACGTCGGTGTCCGCGCTGCTGGGGCGCTACCTGTACGCCGACTTCTACGCGGGAGAGATCCGCTCCGCGGTCGTCGGCGCCGGCGGCGCGTCGGGCGACGGCTCCACCGGCCTGCTCGTGGGGAGCCTGGCCGCGTTCGGCGAGGACTCCCGCTGCCGCGTCTACGTGGCGTCCCTGGCCGGTCCGGTCTACCGGCTCGAGGCGGCCCAGCCCGCGGGCGCCCCGGGTT
>DATLOP010000370.1:0-15822 GCA_035536255.1 Solirubrobacteraceae bacterium | reverse complement strand
GGGCGCGGCTCGCCCACGCCGTCCGCCGCAGTCCCGACCGCGAGCAGGCCGTCCGCGTGACCCTGCGCCCGGGGCCGGACGGGAGCCTTGAGGCGCGCGTGACCGGAGCCCAGAATTCCCACCTGCTGACCTCGCTCGTCGGCGCCGACGGCCTCGCCCTCATCCCCCCCGGGGAGGGCGCCGTGGAACAAAGCGCCGTCGTGGACGTCATAAGCATGTGACAAATGCATCAGGCAGTGATTGAATGCCTGCTCAGGAGGATCATCCGGGAAGGAGGTCACGGATGGACCAGGGGAAGGGTCTGGAGAGCAACGGAAGGGCGCAGGCTCCAATCCGCGTCCTGATCGCGGAGGACGACCCGGAATTCCGGTCGGTCCTCGGCGAGGTCGTCGCCGGCGAAACCTCCCTGCGGCTCGTGGCCAGCGCCGTCGACGCGGCCGAGGCCGCGGTCCTGGCCGAGCGCGAGCGGCCCGACGTGGCCCTGGTCGACGTCCGCATGCCCGCGGGCGGCGGCGTCAACGCGACCGAGCGGATCCGGGCGCTGTCGCCGCGCACCAAGGTGGTCGCGCTGACCGCCCACACCGATCCCTCGCTGGTGCTGGAGATGCTGCGCGCCGGCGCGGTGGGCTACGTGGTCAAGGGATCGCCCATGCACGACGTGCTGGACGCGGTCCACGCCGCGCTGCGCGGCGAGTCCAGCCTGGCCGGCCCGGTGGCCCGCGACGTCGTGTCCGAGCTGGCCGCCCGGCTGGAGCGCCAGCGCCACTTCGAGGACGAGTTCGGCCGGCGCCGCCGGCGCATCCGCACGGCGATCGACGACGGGCAGCCGGTCGCCGTGTTCCAGCCGGTCGTGCGCCTGGTCGACGGCGGAGTCGTGGGCGTCGAGGCCCTGGCGCGCTTCGACAGCGCGCTCACCGAGTCCCCGCTGTCCTGGTTCGAGGACGCCGAGACCGTCGACATGCGGGCCGAGCTCGAGCTGGCGGCCGTCCGCGCCGCCGCCCTGGCCGCCCAGGACCTGGCCCCCGAGCTGTGGATCTCGTTCAACGTCTCCCCCCTCAGCGCGCTGCACCCCGACCGCCTGCTCGACGCGCTGGCCCCGCTGCCGCCCGACCGTCTCGTGATCGAGATCACCGAGCAGGCCCAGGTCCAGGACTACGACGAGCTCAACGTCGCGCTGGGCCGGCTGCGCGAGGCCGGGATGCGCATCGCCGTGGACGACGCGGGCGCCGGCTACGCCAGCCTGCGCCACATCCTGCGCCTGGAGCCCGACATCATCAAGCTCGACAAGTCGCTGGTGCGCGGCGTGCACCAGGACCGCGCACGCCGCGCCCTGGCCACCGCGCTGATCTCGTTCGCCGCCGAGATCGAGGCCATGATCGTGGCCGAGGGCATCGAGACGGCGGAGGAGCTGGACGCGCTGCGCGAGCTGGGCGTGACCTACGGGCAGGGCTACCACCTGGCCCGCCCGCACCGCCCGCCCGTCGAGTCGCTCGTCGCCGTGGCCTGAGATGCTGCCCGGCGGATGTCGGGCTGGATCATCGCGGCGGTCGCGGTGGGCGCGCTGGTCGCGGGCCGCGCCGCCCTCGCCTTCCTGCGCGCGCGCCGCCACCCCGTGGTGGCGCGGACCCTGATCGTCACGGCGAAGGAGCACACCGAGACCGGCGAGGGCGGGGCCGTGCGCTCGGTGCAGGCGGCCGACCTCGTCCTGCCGGCCGACCGCGTGGAGGAGATCTGGACGCCGGCCCACATCGAGCGCCTGGCCCGGACGTACTGGCGCTTCCTCTCGCGCTGCACGCTCGGCCTGGTCCGCGTGGCCTACGCGCCGGCCGAGCGCTTCGTCGTCTTCGTCACGCGCCCACTCGTCCTGCTGCGCTTCGCCGCGCCCGAGTACGAGATGGACGGTGGGCGCGGCCGCGTGCGCTGGCGGATCGTGAGCGGGCTGCTCGTGGCCGGCCCGGGGCGCAGCGGCGACGGCTACCTGGAGATCGACGTCCGGCGCTCGGAGCCCAGCCAGGCGGGCGAGGCGACCGTCCACGTCTCGGTGGCCGTGGTCAACTTCTACCCGATGATCGCGTCGCGCTTCTCACGCTTCGTCTACGCCAACACGCAGTCGCGCATCCACGTGCTGGTCACCCACGGCTTCCTGCGCTCGCTCGCCCGCCTGGACCTCGCCGAGTCGCGGGTCGGGCGGTTCGCGGGGACTAGCCGTACTGCGCTCCGCCGGTGATCTCGCGCAGCTTGGGACGGTTGTGGCGGGCGTGGATGCGCCGCACGGTGCCCGAGCGCGAGCGCATGACGATCGACTCGGTCGTCGCGTGCTCGCCGCGGCCCTCGTAGCGCACGCCCTGCAGCACGTCGCCCTCGGTGACGCCGGTGGCCGAGAAGAACACGTCGTCGCCGGACACGAGGTCGTCCACCGTGAGCTGGCGCTCGAGGTCGTAGCCGCCGTCCAGCGCGGCCTGGCGCTCGGCGTCGTCGCGCGGCCACAGCCGGCCCACGAGCTGGCCGCCGATCGACTTGATCCCGGCCGCGGCCAGGACGCCCTCGGGCGTGCCGCCGACCCCCCACAGCAGGTCCACCGGCGTGTCGTGGCTGACCGCGGTCAGCGCGGCGGCGACGTCCCCGTCGGCGATGAGCCGGGTGCGCGCGCCGGCGGCGCGGATCTCGTCGATCCCCTCGCGGTGGCGGTCGCGGTCGAGCACCACGACGATGACGTCGCGGACGTCGATCCCCTTGCGCTCGGCGACCAGCGCCACCGTCTCGCCGAGCGGGCGGTCGAGGTCGAGCAGGTCGGCTATGTCCGCCGCGCCCGCGAGCTTCTCCATGTAGACGATCGGCCCGGGGTCGAACATCGTCCCGCGCGGGGCCAGGGCGATCACCGCGAGCGCGCCCGGCATGCCCCGTGCGGTCAGCGTCGTCCCCTCCAGCGGGTCGACCGCGATGTCCACCGCGGGCGGGGAGCCGTCGCCGATGTGCTCGCCGTTGTAGAGCATCGGCGCCTCGTCCTTCTCGCCCTCCCCGATGACCACGACGCCGTCCATGCGCACCGTGTCGAGCATCAGCCGCATCGCGTCCACGGCGGCCTGGTCGGCCGCCTCCTTGTCGCCCATCCCGATCAGGCGGGCCGCGGCGAGCGCGGCGTACTCGGTGACGCGGACGAGCTCGAGGGCGAGGTTGCGGTCCGGCCGGCGTCCGGCGGGGTCCGGCGTCAAAGCGATCCGGGCGGCTTGCGCGCCGTCTCGGTCTCGGACTGGCGCATCACCGACCCGACGAGCATGAGGATCGAGCCCAGCATCAGCCCGTACCAGCCGATCTCCAGCTCGATCGCGCCGGCCGGCTCGCCCGGCCGGTCGATGACGCCGGAGTAGAAGATCAGGCCGAGCGCGGCGATCGCCACCACCGAGGTCACCTGGCCGCGCGGCCACGACAGCTCGTGCTCGCGCACGACGATCCAGGCCAGGATGAACGGCGCCAGGGCCGCGGCCAGGATCAGCCAGCGCATGATCCCGTGGACCTGGAAGAACGAGCAGGTGTGGTCGCCGCACACGCCGCCGGTGCCGGTCTCCAGCGTGGCGTTGCGGTTCTGCGGCTGGGCCTCGTAGGTCTTGACGAACACCGACGCGCCGAGGAGCAGGCCCCCCAGCATCGCGATCCACTCCCCCCGGCTCAGGTTCTGCAGCTTCACCGGCGCTGACCCTATAGGGCGCACGCGGACGGGCGCAATAGGCTGCCGTCATGGAGATGCGCCGGCTGCTGCCCGAGGCGGGCACGACGACGGCCGACGAGGCCGTGGCCGGGCTGGGGCTGGCCGAGCGCGCGCCCGGCGGGCGGCCCTACGTGGTGGCCAACATGGTGGTCAGCGCCGACGGCAAGGCGGCGTTCCGAGGGCGCTCGGGGCCGCTGGGCAGCGACGTCGACCGGGCGGTCTTCCATCGCCTGCGCACGCAGGCCGACGCCGTGCTCGTGGGCTCCGAGACGCTGCGCACGGAGCGCTACGGGCGCCTGGTCCGCGATCCCGAGCTGCGGGCGGCGCGCGAGCGCGAGGGCCTGCGGCCCGACCCGCTGGGCGTCGTCGTGACGCGCAGCCTCGACCTGCCGGCCGACGCCGGGCTGCTGTCGGACCCCGAGCAGGAGACCGTCGTCTTCACCTCGGCCCAGCGCGAGCTAACGGGCGCGGGCCCGGGCCTGCGAGTGGTCCGGGTGGCGCGCGAGGAGCTCACCTTCCTCACCGTCCTGGAGCGCCTGCGCGCCGAGCACGGCGTGCGCTCGGTCCTGTGCGAGGGGGGCCCGACCGTGCTGGGGGCGCTGATCGGCGAGGCGGCGCTGGACGAGCTGTTCCTCACCCTGGCGCCCAACCTGGCCGGCGGCGCCGCCGGGCCGACGGCGGTCGAGGGGACGCCGCTCTCCGAGCTGGCGCCGCTGCGCCTGGTGTCGGCTCTGGAATCCGGTGGCGAGCTGTTCCTCCGATACGCAATACTCGGGGGGTGACGGACGCGGGCCTCGCCGGTCTCACCGCCGCACGCGAGCGGACACTGGATCTGGTGGCGCCGATCCCCGACGGCGAGCTGGAGCGCGTGCACACCCCCCTCATGAGCCCGCTCGTGTGGGACCTGGGCCACATCGCGGCCTACGAGGACCTGTGGCTGGTCCACCGCTTCGGCGGCGAGCCGATGATCCGGCCCGACCTGGCCGAGGTCTACGACGCTTTCGAGACGCCGCGCGACCGGCGCGGCGACGCGCCCATCCTCGACGCGCCGGGCGCCCGGTCCTACCTGGACGCGGTGCGCGAGCGCACTCGCGCGGTCACCGCGCGGCGCGGGATCGCCGGCGACGGGGTCCTGCACGAGCTGGTGGTCCGCCACGAGCTCCAGCACCAGGAGACCATGCGCCAGACGCTCGCGCTGGCGCGCCTGGGCGGCGAGGCCCGCGACGGCGCCGCGCCGCACGCCCCCGGCGCGACCGGGCTGGAGCTGGTCGACCTGCCCGGCGGGCGGTTCGAGATGGGCGCCGGCCCCGACGGCTTCGCCTACGACAACGAGCGCCCGCGCCACGCGGTCGAGGTCGCGCCGTTCCGGATCGCCCACGCGCCCGTGACCAACGCCACCTGGCTGAGCTTTGCCGAGGGCGGCGGCTACGAGCGCCGCGAGTGGTGGAGCGACGAGGCCTGGTCGTGGAAGCAGGAGTACGACATCACCGGGCCCCTGCACTGGACGGACGACGGGCGCGAGTGGCGCCGCGACGGCTGGGAGCCGCGGCACCCGGACAGGCCCGTCGTCCACGTCTCCTGGTTCGAGGCCGACGCCTTCGCCCGCGCGCACGACGCCCGCCTTCCCTCCGAAGCGGAGTGGGAGTGGGCGGCGACCTCGGACCAGGAGCCCCTCGAGCTGACCGGCGAGGCCTGGGAGTGGACGGCGTCGGAGTTCGCCGGCTACCCCGGCTTCGTGGCCCACCCCTACCGCGAGTACAGCGAGGTCTTCTTCGGACGGGGCCACCGCGTCCTGCGGGGTGGGTCGTGGGCGACCAGCCGCCGCGTGGCCTCCCCCACCTTTCGCAACTGGGACCTTCCCCAGCGGCGCCAGATCTTCGCCGGCGTGCGGATCGCGAGCGACGCGTGAACCCGGTCGTCGAGGTCCACCTGCGGGCCGGCGCCGAGCGGCGCCTGGCCGACGACGTGCTGGCCGGCCTGACGCGGCCGTTCAAGGAGATCCCGCCCAAGCACTTCTACGACTCGCGCGGCTCGGAGCTGTTCGAGCGCATCTGCGAGCTGCCCGAGTACTACCCGACGCGGACCGAGACGGCGATCCTGGCCCACCGCGCGCCGGAGATCGTGGCCGCCGCGGGCGGGCCCGGCGAGCTGGTCGAGCTGGGCTCCGGCTCCACGCGCAAGGCGCGGATGCTGCTCGACGCGATGGGCGCGCCGCGGCGCTACGTCCCCGTCGACGTGTCCGAGCGGATGGTCCGCGAGGCGGCCGCCGAGCTGGTGGCCGACTACCCGGGGCTGGCCGTGCACGGCGTGGTCGGCGACTTCGAGCGCCACCTGGGCGAGGTGCCCGCGCCAGGCGGCGCCGGCCGGCTGGTCGCGCTGCTGGGCGGGACGATCGGCAACTTCCCGCCGGGCAGCCGCCGGCGGCTGCTGCGCGACGTGCGGCGCATGCTCGGGCCGGACGACCGCTTCCTGCTCGGCGCCGACCTCGTCAAGGACCCGGCGGTCATCGAGGCGGCCTACGACGACGAGGCGGGCGTGACGGCGGAGTTCAACCGCAACGTCCTGCACGTGATCAACCGCGAGCTGGGCGCCGACTTCGAGCCCGAGGAGTTCGAGCACGTCGCCTTCTTCGACCGCCGCCACGAGTGGGTCGAGATGCGCCTGCGCGCGCGGCGGGCCATGACCGTCCGGGTGGCCGGCCTCGGCCTCGAGGTCGAGTTCGCGGCGGGCGAGGAGATGCGCACCGAGATCAGCGCCAAGTTCACCCCCGAGCGCCTGCGCGACGAGCACGCGGCGGCGGGGATGGCCGTGGAGCGGCGCTGGACGGACCCGGACCGGCTGTTCGGGCTGTCGCTGGCGCGCGCCGTATAGGGTCCGGCCCATGCGGATCGAGAACGCGAGCGCACTCGTCTCGGGCGGCGCGTCGGGCCTCGGGGAGGCGACCTCGCGGCGCCTGGCCGAGGGCGGCGCCGCCGTGACGATCGCCGACGTCAACGAGGAGAAGGGCGCGGCGCTGGCCGAGGAGATCGGGGCCGAGTTCGTCAAGGCCGACGTGACGAGCGAGGACGAGGTGCAGGCGGCGGTGGAGGCCGCGGCCGGACGGGGCGAGGGCGGCCTGCGGATCGCCGTCTCCTGCGCGGGCGTGGGCTGGGCGGAGAAGGTCGCGGGCAAGCGCGGCCCCCACCAGCTGATGCCCTTCGAGACCGTCGTGCGGATCAACCTGGTCGGGACGTTCAACGTGCTGCGCTTCGCCGCGACGTCGATGCTGGGCAACGAGCCCGAGGGCGACGACGGCGAGCGCGGGGTGTGCGTGAACACCGCCTCGATCGCCGCCTACGACGGCCAGGTGGGCCAGATCTCCTACGCCGCCTCCAAGGGCGGCGTGGTCGGGATGACGCTGCCCGCGGCGCGCGACCTGGCGCCGAACGGGATCCGGGTGTGCACGATCGCGCCCGGGCTGTTCGACACGCCGCTGCTGGCCGCGCTGCCCCAGGACAAGCGCGACGAGCTGGGCAAGCAGGTCCCGTTCCCGCCCCGCCTCGGCCTGCCCGCCGAGTACGCGCAGCTGGCCGCGCACGTCGTCGAGAACCCGATGCTCAACGGCGAGGTCATCCGGCTCGACGGCGCGCTGCGGATGGCTCCGCGCTAGGGGCGGCGTGGCCGAAGAGCTGTCCCCGTCGGACCGCGCCTCGCTCGCGGCCGAGCGGGGGCCGGTCAACATGGCGGTCGGGGCGGCGCTGGTGTTCGACGGCGGCCCGGGCGTCTCGCCCGCCGCCGTGCTCGAGCGGCTGCGCTCGCGCCTGCACCTGATCCCCCGCTACCGCCAGAAGCTCGAGGAGGGGCTGCCCGGCGGCCTGACCCAGCCGGTGTGGGTGGACGACCGCGACTTCGACCTGGAGTGGCACGTCCGCCAGGCCACGCTGCCCGCGCCCGGCGGCGACGCCGAGCTGGCCGCCTACGTGGGCCGCGAGCTGTCGCGGCGCCTGGACCGCTCGCGCCCGCTGTGGGAGCTGCACGTGCTCGACGGGCTGGCCGAAGGCCGGGTCGCCCTCGTCCCCAAGATGCACCACGCGCTGGTCGACGGCGTGGCGGCGGTGGACGTGGGGACCGTCCTGCTCGACCCGTCCGAGGAGCCGCTGGAGCTCGACCCGCCAGACGAGTGGGAGCCGCGGCCGTACGACCGCCGCCAGCACCTGGCGCGCCTGGCCGCGACGCCGTTCGTACGCGCCCAGCGGCTGACGATGGACACGGCCCGGCGCGCGCTGGAAACGTCCCCGCGCCGCGCGGCGGAGGACCTGCGGCGCGCCACCGAGCTGGCCGTCGAGCTGGCGCGCACACGCCCGCAGGCGCCGATGACCCCGCTGAACCGCCCGATATCGGCGAACCGCCGCTTCGCCGTCGTCCGCTCGTCGCTGGCGCCGTTGAAGGCGGCGGGCAAGGCGGCGGGCGCGACGGTGAACGACGCGCTGCTGGCCGCCGTCGCGGGCATGTTGCGGCGGCTGGTCTCCGAACAGCTCATCGAGGGAGACCCGGTTGCCTTGGTGCCTGTCTCGGTGCGTCGTTCGGACGAGGAGGGCACGCTGGGCAACCGGATCTCCACCGTCTTCGTGGACCTCCCCATCCACGATTCCCACCCTCTCTCCCGCCTTCGGGCCATCTCCGCGCAGATGGAGGAGCTCAAGAACTCCCCCGCCGTCGCCGCCGGCGCCATGATCGTCGGCGCCACCGGCTGGGCGCCCCCCGCCATCTCGGCCATGATGGTCCGCGCCATGGGCGGGGTGCGGGCGTGCAACCTCGTCGTGTCCAACGTGCCCGGGCCGCAGCAGCCGTTCTTCCTCGCCGGGTCGCGGATGCGCGAGGTCTTCCCGGCGGTCCCGCTGAACCCGCCCAACCAGGGCCTGTCGGTGGGGATCCTCTCCTACGACGGCGGCGTCTTCTTCGGCCTGCTGGCCGACCGCGAGCTCGACCCTCCGGTGGAGCGCGCCGCGGCCGCGCTGCGCGAGTCGGTGGACGAGCTGGTCTAGTAGGAGATGTGGACCGGCGTGCCGAGCGGCATGAGGCGCGCCAGGCGGCGGATGGCCGGGTTGGGCACCCGCACGCAGCCGTGCGACGGCCGCCCCGGGATGAGCCAGGGCTGGTTGGTGCCGTGGATCCCCACGACCCCGCCCCCCGGCCAGTCCGAGAGCACCGAGTAGGCGCTGGTCCCGAAGGCCCAGGGGCCGTAGAGGCTGCCGGGGCGCGTCACGCGGATGCGCTCGCGGACCCAGAACCGCCCGCCGGGCGTCGGGCTCGCCGGCGAGCCGACGCCGATCCGCGAGGTCCAAATGCGCCGGCCGCGCTCGTAGAGCGTGGCGCGCAGGCGGCGGCGGTCCACCACCAGGCGCGTGCGGACGAGGTAGAGCCGGCTCAACGCCGGCTCTGGGACCCACCCCTTCTGGTGGTTGGGGCGCGCGGGCAGCCGGATGAACAGCCACCACCGTCCGCGCGGATCGCGCCAGCGGCGCAGCACGACGTAGACCTCGGGGTAGCCGTCCTCGGTGAAGTGGCGCAGCCGGCGGACGGGCCGAGCGCGGGCGTCGGGCCGCGCCCGCGCGTCGACCGCCCGGTCGGTGTGCGCCCAGCGCGTGACCGTCGTCTCGTCGGACAGGACGATCGAGCCCCGGGGGATGAACGGCGCCGCCGGTTGCGCTTGGGCGGAGCCGGCCCCGGCGGCCATCGCCGCGAGGGTGACCGCGGCCGCACCGGCGCCGCGCCGCGTCAACCGGCCAGGCGCTCCACGATCATCGCCTGGCCCATGCCGCCGGCCACGCACATGGTCTCCAGCCCGATCGTCCCGTCGAGCGTCTCGAGGTCGTTGAGCAGCGTGGTCATGATGCGCGCGCCGGTCATCCCGAACGGATGGCCGAGGGCGATCGCGCCGCCGAACGGATTGAGCTTCTCGGGGTCGATCCCCCACTCCTCGCGGCACGGGACGACCTGGGCGGCGAAGGCCTCGTTGAGCTCCAGGGCGTCGATGTCGTCGATGGTCATCCGGGCCTGCTTCAGGACCTTCTCGACCGCGGGGATCGGGCCCAGGCCCATGATCTCCGGACGGATGGCGGCGACCGAGGACGCCACGATGCGCGCCTTGGGCTTGAGCCCCAGCGACTCGGCCTTCTCGCGCGACATGACGAGCACGGCCGCCGCGCCGTCGTTGAGCGGGCACGCGTTGCCGGCCGTGACCGTGCCGTCCTCGCGGAAGGCGGGCTTCAGCGCGGCCAGCTTCTCCGCCGTCGTGCCGGGGCGCGGGCCGTCGTCCTTGGTGACGCTGCCGGCCTCCACCGCCACCTCGTTGCCCTCCTTGTCCTGCTCGGACGCCGCGGGCGTCTCGACGGGCACGATCTCCTTGTCGAAGTGGCCGGACTCCTGCGCGTCCACGGCGCGGTTCTGGGAGATGACCGCCCACTCGTCCTGGGCCTCGCGGCTGACGTTGCAGCGCTCGGCCACGTTCTCGGCCGTCAGGCCCATGGGGATGTAGACGTCGAACAGCGAGCCGTCGCCGCCCGCCAGCTGCGGGTGCTTGGCCTCGTCGGGGATGCCCGCGCCCAGACCGGCGCGCGAGACGCTCTCCACCCCGGCCGCGATGTACTGGTCGCCCTCCCCGACCGTGATCGCGTGGAAGGCCATGCGCAGGGTCTGGAGCGACGAGGCGCAGAAGCGGTTGACCGTGGTGGCGGGGACGTGGTGGTCCAGGCCCGACAGCAGCCCGGCGTTGCGCGCCACGTTGTAGCCCTGCTCGCCGATGGCCGACGCCGCGCCCATCATCAGGTCGTCCGTCTGCCCGAAGTCCACGTCGGGGTTGCGCTCCTGCAGCGCCCGCAGCGGCACGGCGGCCAGCTCGTCGGCGCGCACATGGCGCAACGACCCCTTGAACGCCCGCCCGATGGGCGTGCGGACGGCATCGACGATGACGGCTTCGGGCATTTCTCGGCTCCTATTCGGGGCGAGGGATCCTACGACAGCACCGAGGGGGGCGATTTCGAGGTGAGTGGACGCTATTGGTGGCCATGGCAACCAGAAGCGTCCACGCGTCTGTTTGGGGGCTGGTTCGGGCCCAGCATGGCGTGGTGAGTGGAGCGCAGCTTCGGGAGCTGGGGCTTGGGCGGGCGGGGATTCGGCATCGGGTGGAGCGGGGGCGGCTTCATCCGGTGTGGCCGGGCGTTTTCGCCGTCGGGCGGCCGGAGCTGACGCGGGAGGGGCGGTGGATGGCCGCGGTGCTGACGTGCGGCGACGGGGCGGTGCTGAGCCACCGGAGCGCCGGCGAGCTGTGGGGGATCCTGCGCGAGCGACCCGGCCCGGTCACCCTCTCGGTGCCCGCCGTTCGGCGCCCGCGGGGAGGGCGGGGGATCGAAGTGCACCGGCGGCGCGGGGATATGGAGACGGCGTGGAGAGAGGGCGTCCCGGTCACCACGCCCACGGACACGCTGATCGACCTGGCGGCGACGCTGGCCCCACGCCGGCTCGAGGCGGCGGTCAACGAGGCGGACAGGCTCGACCTCATCGACCCGGAAACCCTTCGCAACTCCCTCGATGACGTCGTTCGAAGGCCGGGAACAGCAGCATTGAGGAAGAGCCTGGACCAACACACGTACACCCGGACCGACTCGGACCTGGAGCGGAGGTTCCTGAGGCTGGCGCGCGAGGCCGGGCTCCCGCGGCCGGAGACTCAGAAAGAGGTCAACGGCTTCCGGGTGGACTTCCTCTGGCCACAGTTGGGGCTGGTGGTGGAGACCGACGGCCTGCGCTACCACCGCACACCCGCGCAGCAGGCGAACGACCGGCATCGAGACCAGGTCCACATGGCCGCGGGACTCAAGGTCCTGCGCTTCACGCACGCGCAGGTGACGCGCGACGGCGACCGGGTGAGACAGGTGCTCTCCCTCGTCGCGTCGTAAGCGCTAGGCCAGGCGCTTGCCCACCAACGAGGCGTGGGCGCCGACCGACTCGGCATAGGAGGCGAAGTCGCGGGCGTACAGGGCCTGGGGGCCGTCGCACACCGCGGCCTCGGGGTCGGTGTGGACCTCGACCATGATGCCGTCGGCGCCGACCGCGGCGGCGGCGCGCGACAGGGGCTCCACCAGGCGCCGGTCGCCCGAGGCGTGCGAGGGGTCCACGATCACCGGCAGGTGCGTGTGCAGCTTCAGCCACGGCACGGCGGAGAGATCGAGCGTGAAGCGCGTCGCCGTCTCGAACGTGCGGATCCCCCGCTCGCACAGGATCACTCCCTCGTTGCCCTCCTTCAACACGTAGTCGGCGGCCTGGAGCAGCTCCTCGACGGTCGAGGAGAGGCCGCGCTTCAGGAGCACGGGAAGACCCAGCTTCCCCGCCACCTCCAGCAGCGCGTAGTTCTGCATGTTGCGCGCGCCGATCTGGACCACGTCGGCCACCTCGGCGATCGCGTCGGCGTGCGAGGCGTCCAGGAGCTCGGTTACCACTGGAAGCCCGGTCTCGGAGCGAGCCGCAGCCAGGACCGACAGCCCCTCGATGCCCAGGCCCTGAAAGGCGAATGGAGAGGTGCGGGGCTTGAAGGCGCCGCCGCGCAGCAGGGACGCCCCAGCGGCGGCGACCACCTTCGCGATGGCGAGGGTCTGCTCCTCGGACTCCACCGTGCACGGCCCCGCGATCAGCGCGAAGGTGTCGCCGCCCCCCACGCGGCGGCCGGAGACGTCGACGACCGTCGGCTCGTGGTGGGCCAGCTCCGACGAGGCCAGCTTGTACGGGCGCGAGATCGGCACCACGCGGTCCACCCCGGCCATCCCCTCCAGCCCCAGCTCGGCCACGCCCTCGGGGTCGCCGATCGCCCCGATCGCCGTCGTCAGCTCGCCCGGCAGGACCATCACGTGGACGCCGGTCGTCTCCAGCCGCGCCACGACGGCCTGGATCTCGGCCTCGCCGGCCTCGGGTGACATCACGACCATCATCGGCTCAGAGCCCGAGGTCGCGGACGCCCAGCTCGTCGAAGCCGAGGTGGTGGGCGAGCTCGTGGCGGACCGTGCGCACGACCTGGGCCTGGAGCTCGTCGGGGTCGTGGCCGAAGTCCCGGCGCAGGGTGTCGCGGTAGATGACGATGCGGTCGGCGACGTCGGTCCGGGCCACGCTTCCCCCGTGGTACAGCCCGTAGGCCCCGGCGCGCGACCCGCCGTCGGAGATCACCACGGCCACGTTGCGGCCCAGCGCCCGGCGAGCCCAGTCGGGCAGCTCGTCGAGGGCGTCAGAGACGAGCTCTTCGAACTCCCCGTCGTCGTAGGGGTCCAGCGCGAGGAACTCCATCTCCTCCGGCTCGACCGCCAGGTCGTCCCGGGCCAGGCGCTCGGAGCGCTCGACGATCGCCTCGAACTCCTGCTCGGAGCGCGGGTCGCGCCAGTCGGCCAGGCGCACCGCCAGCATCGCGAAGGGGACGATCAGCACCAGCGCCCCGGCCGCGAACACCGACGCGCCCTGCACCATCCGCACGGGGAACGACGAAGAGAACCCGTTCATCAGCGAGATGAACGCGATCCCGAAGCACAGCGCGACGGCCGCCGAGCCGGCGATCGCCCTGGGGGTCACCGGCCGCACGGCGGTCCTCAGCGGCTGAGGGAGCGCGAGATGACCAGCCGCTGGATCTCGTTCGTCCCCTCGTAGATCTGGGTGATCTTGGCGTCGCGCAGGAAGCGCTCCACCGGGTACTCCTTGACGTAGCCGTAGCCGCCGAGCACCTGGACCGCCTCGACCGTGATCTTCATCGCGGCGTCCGAGCAGAACAGCTTGGCCATGGCGCTGTACTTGCCCATGTCGGGCTCGTGGCGGTCGACCTTCGCGCACGCCTTGTAGAGCAGCTCGCGCCCGGCCGCGCACTGCGTCTCCATGTCGGCCAGCTTGAACGCGATGGCCTGGAAGGCCGCGATCGGCTTGCCGAACTGGCGGCGCTCCTGCGCGTAGGCGGCGGCGTAGTCCGTGGCGCCCTGGCCGATCCCCAACGCCTGCGCCGCGACGCCGAGGCGCGAGTGGTCCAGGGTGCCCATCGCCACCTTGAAGCCGTCCCCCTCGGTCCCGATCAGGTTCTCGGCCGGGACGCGCACGCCGTCGAAGATCGGCTGGCCGGTCGGCGACCCGCGGATCCCCAGCTTGTGCTCGAGCTTGCCCACGGAGAAGCCCGGCCGGTCGGCCTCCACCACGAAAGCGCTGATGCCGCGCGCGTGGCCGGCCTCGCGGTCGGTGACCGCGAACACGACGTAGAAGTCGGCGATCCCCAGGTTGGTGATCCAGTTCTTGGTCCCGTCGATGACCCACTCGTCGCCGTCGCGCACGGCGCGGGTGATCATCCCGCCGGGGTCCGACCCCGCCTCGGGCTCCGAGAGCGCGAAGGCCGGGGTCCACTCGCCCGAGGCGCACCGGGGCAGGAAGCGCTCCCTGAGCTCGTCGGAGCCGAACAGCCGGATGGGCAGCGTCCCCAGCTCCTGGACCATCAGCATCAGCGCGCTGGACGCGCACACCTTGGCGATCTCCTCGATGGCCAGGTTGAGCATCAGCGTGCCGGTGCCGGTGCCGCCGTGCTCCTCCTCGAAGGGCAGGCCGAACAGGTCGTGCTCGGCGAACAGCTCGCGGATGTCCTGCGGGTACTCGGCCTTCTCGTCGATCTCCGCCGCTCGCGGGGCGACTCGCTCCTGCGCCATCTGGCGGATCGTGTCGCGGAAGTCGAGGTGCTCCTGGGGCAGCGTGTAGAGGTCCGCGACGGCTTCCATGTCTCGGATCGTACCGACGGGGTACACGGGGGCCGTGAGCATTGGAGCCTCCCTCGTACTCATCGCCGTCGGCGCGACCCTGCGCTACGCGGTCACCTGGAACTCGCAGGACATCAACGTCGAGACCGTCGGGCTGATCCTCCTCCTCGTGGGGATCGTCGGCCTGATCCTGTCTCTGCTGTGGATGTTCGTGTGGGCCGACCGCGCCCGCGAGCGCGCCGTGGCGGTCCCGCCGCGCGAGCCGCCGCGGGTCTAGCCGACCCGGCGCAAGCGGTACATCGCCGCCCCGTGGGGCGCCACCCGGACCCGCCAGGGCCCGGAGATCGTCCGCGCGCGGTGCGACCACAGGTTGCGCAGGCGCCAGCGGCCGGCGGGCACCAGGAAGATGCGCCGCGCGTCGGCCCGGAAGCGCACCGGGCGGGCGGTGCGGTTGACCAGCAGGATGGCGCGGTCGCCCCCGGCCAGCTCGCGCAGCCACACGTCGTGCCCGCGGCGCGAGGACACGCGCAGGCCGGGACGTCCGGCGGGGTCCTGGTCGACGGCGATCACCTCGCGGTTGCGCAGGATCCGCAGCGTGGCGCGATCCATGCGGCGCAGGTCGTTTCCGGCCAGCAGGGGCGCGGCCAGCATCGCCCACAGGGAGAACACCGTGCGCTCCTCGGTGCGGCTGAGGCGGCCCAGCCCGATCTGGAGGATGTCCGGGTCGTTCCACGCGCCCGGCCCGGCGTGGGCGGCGACGCGCGCGGTGTGGGCCACCACGCGCATCACGGCGCGCCAGCGGTCGCGCGGCGCCAGGCGCGGGGTGTCGTGGGCCGTGCGCCACATGTGTCCCGTGGCCGCGCCCCAGCGCCACGGAGCGCCGCGCCCCCACTCGCAGATGCTCAGCACCACGGGGCGCCCGGTGGCGCGCAGCGCGTCGCGCATCCGCCCGTAGACCGCCGCGGGATCGAGCCCGGGCGGGGCAAAGCACCAGTCGAGCTTGACCAGGTCGGCGCCCCAGCCCGCGACCGTGCGCGCGTCGCGCTCCAGGTGCCCGGCGCTGCCCGGACGCCGGGCGCAGGTCAGCGGGCCCGCGCTGAGGTAGATCCCCAGCGCCAGCCCCTGGCGGTGCAGGCGCGCCGCCAGCGCGGGGATGCCCGAGGGGAAGCGCTCGCGGTCGGGCCGCAGCTCGCCGTCGTGGCCGCGCGAGCGCGCCATCCAGCAGTCGTCGAGGTTGACGTAGCGGTAGCCGGCGTCGCGCAGGCCGGTGCGCACGAGCGCGTCGGCGGTGGCGCGGACGGTGCGCTCGGTCGTCGAGCAGCCGTGCGCGTACCAGCCGTTCCAGCCCATGGGCGGCGTGCGGGCCAGGCCGTC